>NZ_JBEOWS010000417.1:0-7750 GCF_040296125.1 Streptomyces sp. NPDC002265
GGGGTCGGGGGGTGTCGTCCTGGCCGCGCCGCCCAGGGCCAGCCACACCGTGTGGAGGTCGCCCTCCGACAGCGGGCTGTCCAACAGTCGACGGGCGTCCTCCCCCAGTTCCACGGCTTCCTCGCCGTCGGACCCGTCCGCCGACCGGGCCACGACCGCGAGCGCGGCCGGGAGGTCGGTGGCGAGGTCCGCGGCAGAGTGGTCCGCGGAGCACAACTGCTCCGTCAGACCCGTGAGCCCGAAGTCACCGGAGTAACCCTGTTCGACGTAGGACGGACTTTTCACTGGCATGGATCACGTCCCGTGTAGGTCGTACGTTACTTCGGGTCAGCGGTCTTGACGACGAAACCGTACCGGCCTCTTCCTGTGTGGTTCTTGACCTTCATCAAGATCACCACGACGTCGTTGCCGCGATATGCGGGTCCTGCGCGACCTTCCCGTCGAACTGGTCGGCCGGTTCCGCTCCGACCGCGTGATGCGGCTGCCGAAACCACCACGGATGAACGGCACCACCAGCCAGTCACTCAAGCACGGCCCGGAATTCCGGTTCACCAAGCCGGAGACCTGGCCCGAGCTCGCGATCACCACGGTCACCGACACCACCAACTACGGCAAGGCCGAGACTCAGCAAAGGAACGGGACGCTCCGCCACTGCGGTGATCCGCCGCTTCGGCCTGGAGCACACCTTCCGCTTCGCGAAGCAGACCCTCGGCTGGACCACCCCGAAGCTCCGCACTCCCGAGGCGGCGGACCGTTGGACCTGGATCCTGATCGTCGCGCACACCCAACTCCGGCTCGCTCAGCCCCTCGCCGCGAACCTCCGTCGGCCCTGGGAGAAGCCGGCCACCTCATACCGGCTCAACCCGGCCTGGGGCCGCCGGGAGTTCAGTAACATCCGCGGTCACCTCGCCTGCCCAGCCTGTGTTCCCAACCCCGAGGAGCTTGCCCCGGACGGCCACCCGGCGCCAAGAACAAGCACCGGGCACCTCGCTACAGCGTCGGCGCGACTGTCAAGCGCCCCGAGGCCCTCAAGGCCATCGGCAAACCCGGTAGATCTTGGTAGATGAAGAACAAGTTCAGGGCATGCTGCCCCGGCACACCGTCCCCGGGGCCGGGGTGCGGCCCGTGCGGAGGTAGTGGTCGACCCTCTCCGTCACGCAGCGGTTCTGCGGGTATGTGCCGTGGCCCTCCTCCTTGGCCGTCAGGAGGACACCGACGCCGTCGCCCAGGGCGCGGGCCATGTGGCCGGCGCCGGGGAAGGGGGTGGTCGGGTCGCCGGTGCCGCCGACCACCAGGACGGGGGCCGCGCCGTCGGCGTTCACCTGGAGCGTGGCGCGCTCACCGTCGAACGGCCAGCCGTAACACAGGTAGACGCCGGTGGACCAGGCCTCGCCGAAGACGGGTGAAGCGGCCTTGATACGGGCCGCGTCCCCGTCGAGGCGTTCGAAGCCGGGGCGCAGGCTGGAGTCCGCGCAAGTGATGGCGGTCTGGGCGGCGATGCTGCTGTCGTGCGGGGTCGCCGCGCGGTCGGCGGAGCCGTTGTCGTCCGCGCCTTTGCTGAGTGGACGGCCGTCGTTGTGGTCGATCAGCGCGGTGAGGGCCTTGGCCAGCGGCGCCCACCCGTCCGTGCCGGAGTCGAGATAGTCGCTGACGGCATACGCAAGGTCGTCCGCGTCGAGGGTCCTTCCTCCGCGGGCCGGGGCGGGTGTCTTCTTCAGGCGGTCAGCCAGGCGCGCCATGCGCCGCGCGGCCTCCTCGGGCCCGTCGCCGGTCGGGCAGTGGCGGATATGGGCCGCGCAATGCGCGGCGAACCGGTCGAACGCCGCCTGGACCGCCTTGACCTGCGACACCTGCTTCTCGTCGAAGTCCTCGGTCGGATCGACGGGCGCTTCGAGGACGAGCCGTCCGACGTGCGACGGGTACAGGTGGGCGTAGACCGCGCCGAGCGCCGTTCCGTACGAGACGCCGAAGTAGTGCAGCCGCCCGTCGCCGAGGAGATAGCGCATCAGGTCGAGGTCGCGCGCGGTGTGCGAGGTGCCGATGTACGGCAGGAGCGCCCCGGAGTGCTCGGCGCAGGCGTCGGCCCCGTCGTAGCCGCTGTCGTCCGCTGTCTTCCCGCAGCGCACGGGGATGGTCGCGCCGACGCCGCGCGGGTCGAAGGAGACCAGGTCGTAGCGGTCGAGGAGCGGCTCGTACTGGTTGAGGAATTCGGGCAGTCCGCTCACGCCGGAGACGCCGGGTCCGCCGAAGTTGAGGACGAGCGAGCCGATGCGCCGGGCGTTCGGGCCGGTGGCCTTGCGGCGGATCAGGGCGACGTCGATCGTCTTGCCGTCCGGTTTCCGGTAGTCGAGGGGGGCCTTCATGGTGGCGCAGTCGAAGCCCGTGCGCGCGGTGGCCGGCGAGGTGCAGCTGGACCAGTGGAGGTGCTGGCCGGTGGTGAGCGCGGTGGGCAGACCGGGGGGCGGATTGTGCGCGGTGAACTCCGTACGAGGCTCCGCACTCCGGCCGGGAGCGTCGTGCTGGAGCCAGGCGCCGATGGCCCCGACCGCGGCAAGGACGACCCCGGCGATGATGTATGCAACAGCCGAGAGGCCCGGTCTGCGGCTTCGTATCGGATGTGCGTCACTCATCGAAATCCCCGCGCTCCCGCCCCTGGACGCCAGCCCCGTGCTCGCATGCCCGTACCCGTGATCGTCCGATCGTCGAATGCGTGCAGGATACAAGCCGCCTCCGACATCACGGCCGGACGTCCGGCGTGCGATGTCCGGGGCGGCGGGCTCGTCACGACCGGTCAGCGAGTGTCAGCGACGCTTGCACTGAGCCGAGTCCGGCACCTGGGTTCTGAGGCGGATTCGCATGATCGTCGCAACGTTGCAAGTTCAGAGTGCCAGAGCCGCGGTGAACGCTTGGACCGGAATCCGCCAACTCAGTTTCTTGCCGCATCGGTTGTTGAGCCGCTGCTCGATGACACGGAGATCGTCAGCAGTGTGGAGAGAGATTCGTACGCTTGGGCAGGTACTGCCGGATCAGGCCGTTGGTGTTCTCGTTCGTCCCTCGCTCCCGGTGTCTCCTGCGTGGTGAAAGTCGCCGAGGTGGGAGCGGAGGAGATCGACGAAGGTGTGGGCGGCACGGCGCACCTGCTCCAGCGGCGTGTTGGCAAGGTAGCCGATGCCCAGGTGACGGTCATCGGCTCTCGCACGTTCTGGGTCCGCATCGACTCTGGCCTCCTGGATTGGCGCACCGCCTACGGCGGCTGTACTCCACTCCGGTGGAGCCCCCGCGGGGGATCGTGCCTCGGCACGAATTCCTGCGGGGCGGCTTCTTCCGGTACGTGGCGGGACGTCACCGGGCGCGTGGACTCCCGTCCTGGACAACGATGCTGGCCGGCTCGAAGCCTGCTACAGGGACGAGTCGCTGGTCACCCAGAACCGAGATTGGGGTTCTGGCACAGATCTTGGGGACCGGTCGCGGAGGGTGATTTCGGAGCTTTTCAGAGGCGAGGCGGTCAGGTGGTTTGGAGCCGGAAGTGCAGCAGGCCCGTGGCATCGGCAGGGGCTGGCTTGCCGTCCGTATCGGTGACCGCGGTCACGGCCAGGCCGGCGGTCGTGGCCAGCTTCTCGAACTGGTCCCGGGTGTGCCAATGCATGATCCACGGGCGCTCTTCGATGGTGCTGTCTGAGCCGTGGTGCCGTTCGTAGCGTAGAAGCGTCGTCTGTGTCCGGGCTGTCTCGTCGCGTTGCTCGGCGATGACGGATACCCGGAGCTCGGCGCCGTCGGGTGCGGCGGCCGTGCGCACCCGGCCGATCTGTTCGGCGGGGGTCGGTGCGGGGGTGAACAGGGGCACCAGGGCGGTGCCGCCCTCAGCCAGGTGAGCGCGGATGCCGCGCAGGGCGGCGAGTGCTGTGGCGTCATCGGGGAGCAGGGTGAAGGTCGGCCCGGCGAGGAAGATCGCCCGGTAGCGGCGGGGCAGGTTCAAAGCCTCCATGCGCTGGTGGAACAGGGTGGCACGGATGCCTTGTTCGTCTGCCTGGCGTCCGAGCCGCTCCAGCATGTCGGCGGAGGAGTCGACGCCGTCGACGTCCAGGCCGCGTCGGCGCAGTTCGAGCAGGGGCTCACCGTCGCCGCACCCCAGCTCCAGTGCCGGCATGCCGGCTTGCTGAATGAAGGCTGCGTAGGGTTCGGGGTCCTGGGAGAAGGACTTCAGCGGTCCGTAGAGCTCTGCGACGATGCCGGTGTAGAAGTCAGCTGGGTCCACGCTCGTCACCCTACGCAGCCCCGTCCGTACGTTCACTCGAATATCGAGGGCGGGTCACTGCAACAGGATCATCTTGCGGAGCAGTTCAAATCCCGCTCGCCCGTAGAGTTGCCTCTTGATCTTCTTGATGCGGTTCACGGCGCCTTCAGTGCCGCCGGAACTCCAGTGCAGGGTGAGTCCGGCCGTCACGGCGTCGAGGTCCCGAAGCAAGTGGAGGGCGAAGCCGGTAAGGCCCGGTAGCTGACTGCCGTCAACGGCGTCGATCCAGGCAGGGAGCGTGGGACCGAGACGGTGGGCCATCATCTCGCCGAAGTCGCGGACATGACCTGCAGCGACGTCCAGCTCGGGGCAGCGGGCCAGGACACCCTTCAGTGCGGCGCCGTCTTCCTCGCTCAGGGCTGTGGGATGGCGGGTGAGCCAGCCGGTCACCTGCCGCACCGTCGGCGGTGGAGGCGGCGCCTGCGGCGGGGTGGTGCGCAGAGTAGCGATGTAGGCGCGGACCATCTGATAGGTGACGGGGGCGTTCTCGGCGAGGAGCTCGCAGTGCAGGAGGGTGACATTCGAGCAGCCCGCAGCGAACCGCTCTTCCAGGTAGGGCTTGTAGGGGTCCAGCCTGCTGGACCGGGGGCGGTTCTCGCGGAGGGTGTCCTGCCAGTGCGCGGCGCGCGCGTAGCGCAGCACGGTGTTGAGCCCCCAGCCCAGGTGCCGGGCGATCGCCCGGCGCGAGTGTCCCTGCGTGAGCAACTCGTGGACCAGCGCGTGCGCGGCCTTCTTGCGCTGAGCCCGTCTGCCGGCCGGCTCACGGTCGGCAGACTCCGAGCCGTCCGGCGGAGTGTCGGCACTCGTCGACTTGAGCTGTGCCGGTGCCCGTAAGCACTCCCTGTGAGCGGCGACGCAGGTCTCCACGGCCCGGCCGAGGCCCTGCCATAGGTGGAACCGGTCGGCGACCTGGAGGGCATCGGGGGCGCCGAGCCGGGCGCCCTCGGCGTAGGCGCCCGCCCGGTCCCGGCAGATGATCTCCACCCCGGGGTGGGTGGTCAGCCATGCGGTCAGCGGCCGTGATTCGCGTGTCGGGAGCACATCGACCACGCGATGGGTCTCTCCGCAGGTCAAAACGGTGGAATAGGTCTGCCCTCGGCGGATCGCGAAGTCGTCCACTCCCAGCACGCGCGGCGTGCTGAACAGCGGGTCCGGCAGTGCCATGACCCTGCGCAGCAAGGTCATCCGCCCCGCGCTGATGCCAAGTTGGCCCGCCAGGCGGGCGCCGGCCCGTCCGGCGAGCGCGAGGCCGACATGCTCCAGAGCGTGGTTGAGCCGCGTGGTGAAGCGCGCGTACGGAGTGGTCAGCCGAGCGAACGGCTCAGCGAAGGTACGGCGCGGGCAGTTGCCCGCACCGCAGATGAATCGCCGGACCGTCAGCCGGATCACGACGCTCTGCCCGCCGAGCGGAAGATCCTTCAGCCTGCGCCGGTAGGAGTCGTGCACCCGGCCCGAGAAACGGCCGCAGTCAGGACAGGCAGCCCCGGATGCCCTGCCTCGCGCCACCACGTCGACCGTACCGAAGGCGGCGGTCACCGTCTCGACGTCTATGCCGTCGATGCCGTCGAACACGAGAGAGTCCCAGAATGATGCGTCAGCCTGCATGACCAGTACCGTCACCGGCCACAACGGAGGCTGTCACAGACCTGACGGAGCGTCACTCCAGCCTGTCAGACGGCAGGGCGTACGCGGTCTCACGCGAACCCGACCCTCGCAATCGAACACCTCGGTGACCCTCCGCAACCGGTCCCCAAGATCGGTGCCAGAACCGAGATTGGACAGCAGATGTCGACCACTTCGAGAGGCACGACAGTCAGGCGCTGTTCGATTGCCAGACGGCTAGGGCGTGTGTCAAAAGTGGCTGGTTGTGACTCTGTGGCCCGTGTTTCTATGCCGGAGTGAACATCGAGAGCTCTGGGGTGCCTGTTGAGAGGCCGAGCCGCCGGGTCCGGCAGAGGGTTGATGGCGATGTTGAGGAGTGTGTGCGGGTCCTCGCGGAGGTCCATCAGCTTGACGGCTATCCGGTGAACTGGCCTGATCAGCCTGGCGAGTGGCTGTCACGCGGTCCCCTGCTGGGTTCCTGGGTTGCCGAACTCGAAGGCCGCCTGGCTGGGCATGTCAGTTTGTCGCAAGGCGGCGAAGGCGATCTGGCCCCGATGTTGTGGAGCGAGCGGAACGGCGCGACGCGGGGTATGACCGCCGTGGTCAGCAGGCTGTTCGTTGCCCCGCAGGCGAGGGGACATCGGATCGGCGCACTGCTGATTGGCCAAGCAGTGGAGGAAGCGCGGTGTCGTGGCCTGCATCCGGTGCTCGACGTCGTCGCATCCGATACCGCAGCGACAGCCCTGTATGAGCGGCTGGGCTGGGAGTTGATGGCTGTGGTCGAGCAGCAGTGGAGCCCGCATCAGACGGTGGCCATCCGCTGTTACGCAGCGCCATCGTGATGTGGCCAGTCACAGCCACTCGTTGATGGCCGCGACGAGGACGGTCGCCTCGTAGCGGACCGCGAGCTTGTCGTATCTGGTGGCCACAGCTCGGTGCCTTTTCAGGCGATTGATGCCGCACTCGACCGCGTGCCGGGCCTTGTAGTCCTGCGGGTCGAACTTCGGGGGCCGGCCGCCGCGCGAGCCGCGTTTCTTGCGGCTGCGGGCCTGGTCGGCCTTGTCCGGGATGGCGCAGCGGATCCCGCGCCGCCGCAGATGAGCCCGGTTCTTCCGGGAGGCGTACGCCCTGTCGGCGCGCACGCGATCGGGCCGGGTGCGCGGCCTGCCCGGCCCACGACGCGGGACATGAACCTTGTCCAGGACCGGCTCGAACTGCGGAGAATCGCCCCGTTGCCCGGCCGTGATCACGATGGACATGGGCTTCTGACCCTGTTCGACGGCCAGGTGCAGCTTGGTCGTCAGGCCGCCGCGCGAGCGCCCGAGCCCGTGGTCGTCAGGCTCGACGGTGACGCCGCCGGGCGGCTCCTTCTGCAGCTCCCCTTTTTCCTCGCACCGGCGACGTGCTGGTGGGCCCGGACGACGGTGGAGTCGACGTTGATGTCCCAGGTGATCAACTCTTTCGCGTCGGCCCGGGCCTGGAGTTCGGTGAAGATCCGATGCCAGGTGCCGGCCCGCTGCCAGCGCCGGAAAAGGTCGTACACCCGACCCCACGGACCGTACTCGGCGTGGAGGTCCCGCCACGGGATGCCGGTGCGGACCCGGAACCGTATACCGTCGATCAGCTGCCGCCTGGCCCACGTCGGCGGCCTTCCGGGCTTCTTGCCCTTCGGCAACAGCGTTTCCAGCACCGCCCATTGCGCGTCCGTCAGATCTCCACGTGCCACGAACCAAGATCATCTCCCGTTCAAGGTCCGCTTTCGACACACGTCCTAGAAGAAGTTGGCCGAGGCGAGGACAAGCGTGTTCACGACGGACGCGATGTGATCGCGTCCGATGCGTATGGCCGCGCGTT
>NZ_JBEOWS010000418.1:0-7707 GCF_040296125.1 Streptomyces sp. NPDC002265
TGTCGTCCTTGGAGTCGGCGGCCGTGTCCCCGGCCGACGTGGGATTCTCGCTGGCGGCCACCCGCTCGGCGCTGGAGCACCGGGCAGCGGTTGTCGGAGCCGACGGGGAAGAGCTGCGCGCGGGGCTCACCGCCCTCGCGGCCGGCGAACCCGCGGCGCAGGTGGTGACCGGGCGTGCCGGTGCCGACCGGAACAAGGTCGGGTTCCTGTTCTCGGGCCAGGGCTCGCAGCGGCTGGGGATGGGGCGCGAACTGTACGCGGCATACCCGGTGTTCGCGGCGGTGTACGACGAGGTGTGCGCGCTCCTGGACGCGCCCGTCGATGTCGACTCGGAGGCGCTCGACCGGACGGGCTCGGCCCAGCCCGCGCTGTTCGCCCTCGAGGTGGCCCTCTTCCGGCTTCTCGAAACGTGGGGCGTCCGGCCGGACTTCGTGGCCGGGCATTCGGTGGGTGAGATCGCGGCCGCCCATGTCGCAGGCGTCTTGTCGCTCGAGGACGCGGCGAGGCTGGTGTCGGCGCGTGCCGCGCTGATGCAGGCGCTGCCCGCCGGTGGCGCGATGGTGGCGGTCCAGGCCACCGAGGACGAGGTGCTGCCGCACCTGACCGACGAGGTCGGCATCGCGGCGGTCAACGGCCCTGACTCTGTGGTCGTTTCGGGTGCGGAGGGCGCGGTTGCGGCGATTGCCGAGGTGTTCGCCGCTCAGGGTCGTAAGACGTCCCGCCTGAAGGTCAGTCACGCGTTCCATTCGCCGCTGATGGATCCGATGCTGGAGGAGTTCGCCGAGGTCGTCCGCGGTCTGACGTTCAGTGCGCCCCGGATCCCGGTGGTCTCCAACCTCACCGGCCGGCCGGCCGAGGCGTACACGCCCGAGTACTGGGTGCGGCACGTCCGCGAGGCGGTCCGCTTCGCCGACGGTGTGCGGACCCTGCACGAGTTGGGTGTGACCACGTTCGTGGAGATCGGCCCCGGTGGCGTGCTGAGTGCTCTCGCCCAGGGCTGCCTCGACGACGTGGACATCGTCACCGTTCCCGCCCTGCGTGCCGACCGTTCCGAACCCCGGGCGCTGACTCTCGCCCTCGGGCAGTTGCACGCGCACGGTGTCTCCCCGGACTGGCAGCAGGTGTTCCCCGGTGCCCGCCGCGTCGACCTGCCCACGTACGCCTTCCAGCGCGAGCGCTACTGGCTCTCGGGTACGGCCGCGTCCGACGTCTCCTCGGCGGGCCTGGACTCCTCCGGCCACGCCCTGCTCGGCGCGGTGGTGGAGACCGCCGGTACGCAGGACGTGCTGTTCACCGGCCGGCTGTCCCGGGACGACATGCCCTGGATCGCGGAGCACACGGCCGGCGGCGTGCCGGTGCTCCCGGTCGCCGCGTTCGTGGAGTTCGCCCTGGCCGCGGGACGGCAGGCCGGGATCCCGTACCTGGAACAGCTGGACGTGGACGCACCGCTGGTCCTGGCCGAACAGGGCGCCGTCCGTATCCAGGTGCAGGTCGGTCCAGGCGACGACCCTGACCGGCGCTCGGTGCGTGTCTTCAGCCGGCCCGCCGCGGACGGCACCGGCGAGCCATGGGTCTGCCACGCCACCGGAGAGCTCACCCGGAACGCTCCGGCACCGGAGTTCGACCTGACGATGTGGCCGCCGACGGGTGCCGAACCCGTGGACGTCGAGGGCCGTCCGGGGCTGCGTGCCGCCTGGCGCGGCGGGGACGAGCTGTACGCCGAGGCCGTACTGACCGCCGCGGAGCGGGACCGGGCGGACCGCTACGCCCTGCACCCCGTACTGCTGGACGTCGCCCTCGGCCTGCTGGCGTCGCACCGCACCGAAGACCCCGGCGAGCTGCTCATGCCCCACGCCTGGAGCGGCATGTCCGTGCACACTCCGGGGTCCGGGGCCGTACGCGTACGCATACGGCCCGCCGCCGACGACGCGGTGACGATCGAACTGTCCGATGCCGACGGCTCTCCCGTCGCCTCGGTCGCGTCCGTCCGGACCCGGTCGATGTCCGCGCAGCAGGTGCTGGCCTCGCGCGTGGCGCACCAGGACTGGATGTTCGAGACCGACTGGGTCGAGCACACCGCGGCTTCCGCACCCGCCTCCGCGACCGCTGCCGATGTCGATGCCGAGTGGGTGGTCCTCGGCGACGAGGGTTCCCACGCCGACCTCGACGCGCTCCGCATGGCCGTCGACGGCGGTGCGGCCACACCCGCCCACGTCCTCCTGCCCTGCGCTCCGAGCGGGGGCGATGCCGCCGCGGCGACACGCGGGCTGCTGGCCGAAGTGCTGTCGGCCGTCCAGGAGTGGGTCGCCGACGAGCGGTTCTCCGACGCACGGCTCGTCGTGCTGACGCGCGGAGCCGTCGAGCTGGACGGCACGGCCCTGGACCTCGCGCACGTCGCGGTCTCCGGTCTCGTGAAGTCGGCCCAGACCGAGCACCCCGACCGGCTCCTGCTCGTCGACGCGGACGACTCGGTCACCGACGGCGGCATGGTCACGAACGGCGCCGCGGTCACGTACGGCGGCCTCGAACCCGCGCTGGCCGCCGCGCTCGCCGCCCTGGACGAGCCGCAGGCCGCGGTGCGCGACGGGAAGCTGTACGTGCCGCGTCTCGTCCGGGTCACCCCGCCCGCGGAGCCCACCGGTCACGCGTGGGACCCCGAGGGGACCGTGCTGATCACCGGCGCGACCGGTGGCCTCGGACGGTCGCTCGCCCGGCACCTCGTCGCCGAACACGGCGCACGCAGGTTGCTGCTGGCCGGCCGTCGCGGCCCCGCGGCCGAGGGCATCGGCGAACTCGTCGCCGACCTCTCCGAACTGGGCGCGCACGTCGACGTGGCCGCCTGTGACATCACGGACCGGGACGCCCTCGCCGAACTGCTGGCCGGCGTCCCGGCGGAGCACCCGCTCGTGGCCGTGGTGCACGCGGCCGCCGCCCTGGACGACGGCGTGGTCACCGCCCTGACCCCGGAGCGCCTGGACACCGTGCTGCGGCCGAAGGCCGACGGGGCGCTGCACCTGCACGAGCTGACCCGGGACCTGGACCTCTCCGCGTTCGTGCTCTTCTCCTCCCTGGCCGGAGTCCTGGGCAGCGCGGGCGCGGCGGGCTACGCCGCCGCGACCGCCTTCCTGGACGGACTGGCGCGGCAGCGCCGGGCCGAGGGTCTGCCCGGCACCTCGCTGGCGTGGGGCCTGTGGACGGACAACGGCGGCATGGGCGACCGGATCACCGACGCCGACCGCACCCGGATGGGGCGGGCCGGAGTCGTACCGTTCACCCCGGCGGAGGGGCTGGCCCTGTTCGACGCCGCTCTCACCGCGGACCGGCCGGTGATCGTGCCGGTCCGCCTGGACGTTCCGGGACTGCGCGCCATGGCCCGCTCCGGCATGCTGCCCGCCGTCCTCCGCGGCCTCGTCGGCGACACCGGCGCCGCGGCCGACGGCGCCCCGGCCGCAGGGACCACCGTCCTGGCCCGCCGCCTCGCCGGGATACCGGAGGCCGACCAGGAGAAGGTCCTGCTGGACCTGGTGCGCCAGCAGGCGGCAGCCGCCCTCGGCCACGCCACCGCCGCCCGCATCGAGCCCACCACGGCCTTCAAGGACATCGGCTTCGACTCCCTGACCGCCGTGGAACTGCGCAACCGGCTCAGGGCCGCGACCGGGCTCCGGCTCAAGCCCACCCTCGTCTTCGACCACCCGAACCCCGTCGCGATCGCCCGGCTCCTGCACAAGGACCTGGTGCTCGACTTCACGGCCGAGGCCCCGCCCGTGCTCGCCGAACTGGACCGGCTGGAGGCGCAGCTCGCCGCCCTCGCCCCGGAGGACGCGGTACGGGACAAGGTCACCGCCCGGCTCAAGGCGCTGCTCTGGAAGTGGACGGACACCCACCAGGACGCCGTGGCGAACACCTCCGACGCGGGCCCCGGCACCGACCGCGCCCTCGACCTGGACCGGATCGACGCCGCCACCGACGACGAGATGTTCGACCTCATCGACCAAGAGCTCGGCTCCCACTGACTCATCTCACGCACTGCTACCGAGGACGTAAAACATGTCGAACGACGACAAGCTCAGGGATTACCTCAAGCGTGTGACGGTGGACCTGCGCCAGACCCGCAGGCAGCTGGGTGAGCTGGAGGCGAGGGACACCGAGCCCATCGCCGTCGTCGGGATGGCCTGCCGCTACCCGGGCGGCGTCGGCTCGCCCGAGGAGCTGTGGCAACTGGTCGCCTCGGGCGGCGACGGAGTGTCCGGGTTCCCCACCGACCGCGGCTGGGACCTGGACACGATCTACGACCGCGAGCCCGGGCGGACGGGCCGCACCTACGTGCGCGAGGGCGGATTCCTCCACGACGCCGGCGAGTTCGACCCCGCCTTCTTCGGGATCTCCCCCCGCGAGGCACTGGTCATGGACCCGCAGCAGCGGCTGCTCCTGCAGACCTCGTGGGAGGCCTTCGAACGCGCGGGCATCGACCCCGTCACCGCACGCGGCACCCGGGCCGGTGTGTTCGTCGGCACCAACGGCCAGGACCACGCCTACCTCCAGCGGCAGGGCGACAGCGACATCGAGGCCCACCTCGTCACCGCGAACACCGCAGCCGTGGTGTCCGGCCGCATCTCCTACGTCCTCGGGCTCGAAGGCCCGGCGGTCACCGTCGACACGGCCTGCTCGTCCTCGCTGGTGGCGCTCCACCTGGCCGCCCAGGCGCTGCGCCGCGACGAGTGCCCGATGGCCCTGGCGGGCGGTGTGACCGTGATGGCCACGCCGAACACCTTCATCGCGTTCAGTGCCCAGCGCGGTCTGTCGTCCGACGGCCGCTGCCGCGCGTTCTCCTCGACCGCCGACGGCACGGGCATGTCCGAGGGCGTCGGCGTGCTCCTGCTGGAGCGGCTGTCCGACGCCCGCCGGCTCGGCCACGACGTGCTCGCCGTCATCCGCGGCAGCGCCGTCAACCAGGACGGCGCCTCCAACGGCCTCACGGCCCCGAACGGCCCCTCGCAGGAGCGCGTGATCCGGCAGGCGCTGGAGAACGCGCGCCTGACCGCCTCCCAGGTCGACGCGGTCGAGGCGCACGGCACGGCCACCACCCTGGGCGATCCGATCGAGGCGGAGGCCCTGCTCGCCACGTACGGTCACGAGCACTCGGGCGAGCGGCCGCTGTGGCTGGGATCCGTCAAGTCCAACATCGGTCACACACAGGCCGCCGCGGGTGTCGCCGGTGTGATCAAGATGGTGATGGCCCTCCGCAACGGCGTCCTGCCGCAGACGCTGCACGTGGACGAGCCGACCGCCCAGGTCGACTGGTCGGCGGGCGGCGTCAGGCTCCTGACCGAGGCCGTCCCGTGGCCCGAGTCGGACCGCCCCCGCCGCGCCGCGGTCTCGTCCTTCGGCGTCAGCGGCACCAACGCGCACCTGATCATCGAGCAGGCCCCGGCCCTCGACCAAGCGCCCGCCGCGGAGCCGGATGTGGACCCCGCCGTGGTGCCCGCCGCAGTGCCGTCCGGGGCCCCGACCACCGGCGCGCTGCCTTGGGTGCTCTCGGCGAAGAGCGACGCGGCCCTGCGCGCCCAGGCGGCGCGTCTGCTCTCCTTCCTGGAGGACGGCCGGAGCGCCCCCGGGAGCACCCCGGCCGACCTCGGCTTCTCCCTCGCCACGACGCGCACCACCTGGGACCGTCGGGCGGCCGTCGTCGGCGAGAGCATGGAGGAACTCACCGCAGGCGTACGGGCATTGGCATCCGGTACCCCGTCCGCGGCCGTCGTCCACAGTGCGGCCCGGCACGGTGACAAGACCGGGTTCCTGTTCTCCGGCCAGGGCTCGCAGCGAGTCGGCATGGGCCGCGAACTCTACGCCGCCTTCCCGGCGTTCGCCGCCGCCTACGACGAGATCCGCGCCCACCTCGACCTCGCGCCCGACGCGGACGCGGAGCAGCTCGACCGGACCGGTTGCACCCAGCCGGCGTTGTTCGCCGTCGAGGTGGCGCTGTTCCGTCTGCTGGAGTCGTGGGGTGTGCGGCCGGATTACGTGACCGGGCATTCGGTGGGTGAGATCGCGGCCGCTCATGTCGCCGGCGTGTTGTCGCTGGAGGACGCGGCGAGGCTGGTGTCGGCGCGAGCTGCGCTGATGCAGGCGTTGCCCGCGGGCGGTGCGATGGTGGCGGTGCAGGCGACCGAGGACGAGGTGCTGCCGTACGTGACCGACGGCGCGGGTATCGCGGCGGTCAACGGCCCTCGGTCCGTCGTGATCTCCGGTGCCGAGGATGCCGTGCTGGAGATCGCCGAGGTCTTCGCACAACAGGGCCGCAAGACCTCCCGGTTGAAGGTCAGCCATGCGTTCCACTCGCCGTTGATGGATCCGATGCTGGAGGAGTTCGGCGAGGTCGTCGGCGGTCTGGTCTTCAACGAGCCCCGGATTCCCGTCGTTTCGAACCTCACCGGCCGCCTGGCCGAGCCCTACACCCCCGAATACTGGGTCCGGCACGTCCGTGAAGCGGTGCGCTTCGCCGACGGTGTGCGAACCCTGCACGAGCTGGGCGTGACCACCTTCGTGGAGATCGGCCCCGGCAGTGTCCTCAGCGGCCTGGCCCAGGGCTGTGTGGACGACATCGTCACCATCCCCGTACTCCGAGCAGACCGCCCCGAGCAGCAGGCCGCCGTCGCCGCGCTCGCCGAACTGCACGTCAGCGGCATCGAAGTGGACTGGCAGGCCTTTTTCCCGGGGGCCCGGCGCGTCGACCTGCCCACCTACGCCTTCCAGCAGCAGCGCTACTGGCTTGAGGCCCCCGAGACCGAGACAGCCGCCGAGGACGCGGTCGACGCCGAGTTCTGGGCGAGCGTCGAGCGCGAGGACGCCCAGTCCCTGGCTGCCACGCTGGGGCTGAGCCCCAGGGAACTGGACCTCGTCGTACCGAAGTTGTCGGCCTGGCGGCGCCGACGGCGCGAGCGGTCCGTCGTGGACGGCTGGCGCTACCAACTGGCCTGGCAGCCGCTGAACGGCCTGTCCTCAGGCGACCTCTCCGGCAGCACATGGCTGTTCGCCGCGCCCGAGGGCGACGAGTGGGCCGACACGGTCCGCGCGGCCCTGGCCGGACGCGGCGCGCACCTGATCCCGCTGACGGTCGGCGCCGACGCCGACCGCACGTCCCTGGCCGACGACCTGACCCGGGCCGCGACCGAAGCCGGCTCGCTCGACGGCGTCCTGTCGTTGCTGGCGACCGACGAGGCCGTCGCGTCCGAACACCCCGCGCTCTCCCGTGGCTTCGCGCAGACCGTGGCCCTGGCCCAGGCACTCGGCGACGCGGGCATCGACGTGCCGCTGTGGTGCGCCACCCGTGGCGCGGCCGCCACCGGCCGCTCCGACGACGCACCGCTCAGCGCGGTGCAGAACCAGGTGTGGGGCCTCGGCCGCGCCCTGGCCCTGGAACACCCCCGGCGCTGGGGCGGCCTGATCGACCTGCCCGCGGCCGTCGACGAGCGCGCCGCCGGTCGTATCGCCGCCGTACTGGGGCAGGGAGCCGGCGCTGCCGACGGCCAGGAGGACCAGGTCGCCGTCCGCGCCACCGGCGTGTTCACCGCCCGGCTCGCCCACGCCCGAAGCGCCGCCGGCCGGCCCTGGTCGCCGCGCGGCACGGTGCTGGTCACCGGTGGTACGGGTGCGCTGGGCGGGCACGTCGCCCGCTGGCTCGCCGGTGCCGGTGCGGAGCACCTGGTG
>NZ_JBEOWS010000419.1:0-7694 GCF_040296125.1 Streptomyces sp. NPDC002265
TACGGCAGTCCGATACCGCTCGACCGCAGCGCCGTCGGGAACATCTCCAGCGTCGCCGACGGCGCGGCCGACGGCCGGACGCTGACCGGGCCGGCCTCGCTGCCCGCGCTGCGGCCGGGCGGGACGGCCGCCGTGCCGCTGCCGTTCGCGCTGCCGCGCGACGGCGGCGAGGCCTGGCTGACGCTGCGGTTGACCACGGCCGAGGACCGGCCGGGGGCACCGCGCGGCAGCGAGGTGTGCGCCCCACGGCTGCACCTGTTCGCGGCCGAGCCGGAGCCGGAGCCCCGGCCTGACGCCGGGCCGTGGCGGCCGGTGCCGCGCCGCGGAGCACTGCGGGCAGGCGGCGACGGTCCGCTCGCCCCTCCCCTGCCGAGGGCCTCCGCCGTACGGGCCCTGCTGCGGGCGTCCGCCCGGCACGGCGAGCCGGACGGATCGGTGACCCGCCGGGCGGCGGTGCGGCTCGGATCGCTGGTGCGCAGGCTGGTGCCGGCCGACCGGGACGGCGTACGGGTCGCCGCGGTCGCGGAGTACGCCGGCACGGCCGAACTGGGCCACCGGCGGTCCGCGCGGGCCGGTGCCGGACGGCGCGGTCTGCTGAGGGCCACAGCGCTGCTCGGCGCCGCACGACGTGCCCGTCCGCCCCGCCCGTGACGCCCCGCCGCTGACGCGCCGCCCGTGACACATCGCCGGTGACGCGCCGACCCGCGTCCCGGCACCCGCCGCACGACCGCCCGCCCCCCCCACATCCCACGAGGAGCCCGAGAGCACCATGACCGAGCAGAAGCTGCCCGTCTGGGCGGATCCGGCCGTCTCCCCCGCCGACCTCGACGCCCAGGGCGTGTCCAGACGGCGGCTCCTGCGCAGCGCGGGTCTGTTCGGCGCCGCGTTCGCGCTCGGCGGGGCGACCGTACCGGCAGCCGCCGCACCGGCATCGGCATCGGCCGGTCACCGGGCACCCGGCGGCGACGACCCGTGTCTCGCCTATCTGGTCGGCGACCACCACGTGCACTCCGTGTACAGCCACGACGCGAAGTACACGTTCTCCCAACAGGCCGAGGCCGCAGCCGCGTTCGGGCTGGACTGGATGGTCTTCAACGAGCACGCCAACTTCGGGCACGCCCGCTACGGCGCCGCGCTGGAGCACCAGGAGATCCTCGAGGCCCGTGCCGCGAACCCGCGTCAGCTCATCTTCCAGGGCCTGGAGTGGTACATCCCGGCCGCCGAGCACTGCACGGTGTTCGCGGCCCCCGGCCCGAACGAGGTGGACCTGCTCACCCGCTTCGAACTCGCCTACGACGGCAAGCTCCTGAACTACACCGAGGGCGCGGCCGGGGCGGCGGACACCGCCCGCAACGAGGCGCACGCGGTCGCGGCCGTCAAGTGGCTGGCCGAGCAGCGGCGCACGGGGTACGTGGACGACGTACTCGTCCTCGCCAACCATCCGCTGCGCCTGGGCATCGACTCCCCGCACGAGCTGCGCAACTGGCGTGACGCGGCCCCCGAGATCATGATCGGGATGGAGGGGGCGCCCGGCGCCCAGGGAGCGGCGCTCCCGGGCCTGCGCGGCAGCACCTCCATCCGGGGCGAGTACGAGAACAAGCCCTCCGCGCAGTCGCACGCGGGCTACCCGGCGGACGCCTACCTCACGTACGGCGGCTTCGACTGGGCGACCGCGACCGTGGGCGGCCTGTGGGACTCGATGCTGGCCGAGGGGCGGCTGTTCTCGATCACCACGAACTCCGACAACCACCGGACCGTCCTCGACACCTGGAGGAACGGCGACTGGCCGGCCGGGCAGAACTTCGACACCACCGGCCGGCTGCCCGATCCGGTGAACACCGACACCCCGCAGCCGGGCAGCGACTTCTGGCCGGGTGAGTTCAGCCGCACGCACGTGGGCGTGACCCGCTACGGCTACCGGGCCGTGATGGCGGGCCTGCGCGCCGGCCGGGTCTGGCTCGACCACGGGCATCTGCTGGACGGCCTCGACGTGCGGGTGCGGCGGGACGGCGACGCCGGACGGGGCGTCACCCTCGGCGGGCGGCTGCGGGTGCGCGCGGGCGAGCGGATCACGCTGTACGTGACGGTGACGACCGCCTCCCGCGCCAACCCGCAGGGAATCCTGCCCCGGTTGGCGCACGTCGACGTGGTGCGGGGCGCGGTGCGCGGCCCGGTGGCCGACCGGGACGTCTGGCGGGCGCCCGACACCAGGGTCGTCCACACGGCGGACGTGTCGGGCCGCAGGGGGACGTACACCCTGCGCGTCCCGCTCCGGGCGGGCGACGAGTCCTTCTACGTCCGGCTGCGCGGCAGCGACGGCAACCGCAACGGGGCCGGCTACCTGGGCGCCTCCGTCGACCCGCACGGGCCGGTCCCGCACCCCCCGGGGGACGGAGACCCGTGGGCCGACACCTGGTTCTACTCGAACCCGGTCTTCGTGGACGTCGCGCGCTAGGGCCTGTCCGGCGGATCATGCCGCAGACGCGGGGACGGGGTCTCGCCTGTTGATGCCGCCCGGGCGGGTGGGCCAGACTGGCTCCGGCACGCACAACCGCCCCGCCGGGGCCCGGCCGCGCTTCCCGGCAGGCCCGGAACCCCGTTCCCGTCGACACCCGGGAGCCGTGGATGCGCCCACCGCACACCGCCCCGGGCCGCCCGCCGCACCGGGCGGGCGGTGACGGCCGGCCGTGACCGGCGCCCGGTCCGCGCCGGACCGCCTGCTCGCGGTGCTGGCCGCGTTCGACCACGAGCATCCGGCGCTGTCCCTCACCGACATCAGCAGGCGTGCCGGGCTGACGCTGACCACGGCGCACCGGCTGGTGGGGGCGCTCGCCGAGTGGGGCGCGCTGGAACGCGACGCGACCGGCGTCTACCACATCGGGCTCAGACTCTGGGAGGTCGCGGCCCTCGCGCCGCGCGGGCTCGCCCTGCGCCAGGTCGCCCTGCCGTACCTGGAGGACCTGTACGAGGCGACGCACGAGAACGTGCAGCTCGCGGTGCGGGACGGTGCGGAGGTCGTCTACATCGAGTGGCTGTCCGGGCACTCCTCGGTCGGGGTGCACATCCGGGTCGGCGCGCGCTGGCCGCTGCACGCCACCGGTGTCGGGCTCGCGCTGCTGGCCCATGGCGGGCCGGAGCTCCAGGAGCGCTACTGCGCGGGCCCGTTGGCGTCCTTCACGCCGTACACCGTCACGGATCCGGCTCGTCTGCGGCGCGAGCTGGCCGAAGTGCGCCGGACCGGGGTCGCGGTGAGCAGTCGTCAGGTCACCGTCGACGCGCTGTCGGTGGCGGCCGCGGTGCGCGGCCCCGAGGGCGCCGTGCTCGCCGCCGTGTCCGTGGTCGTACCCGAATCCCAGGCCCAGGTACCGGCGTTGACACCGGCGGTACGCCTGGCGGCCCTCGGCATCTCGCGGGCCCTGGGCTGGCGCCCGGAGGACCGGCAGCGGCCCTCGCCGCCCGCCGCCGTACCGGCCCCGACGGCAGCGACGTCAGCGACGGCCCGGGAGCCGGGCGGACCGGAACCCGCGGTGGTCACTGGGCGTAGGTGAGCTGGTCCCGGTAGCCGGTGACGCGGATCTTCTTCCCGGACGGCGGGACCACGGCCATGGCCATCACGGAGTCGATGCGGGTGAGGTTCAGGACCGTGGTCCGGCCCTGGAGGTAGATCTTGGAGACGACGGGCAGATCGTCGAGATGCAGGTCGCTGCCCGCGCACTCGGCCTTGCCCCAGTTCTGGTACTGGTAGCCGAAGTCGTAGAGGACCAGGGCGCCGCCGTCCTCGGTCTTCACCCCGTACGCCGTGTCGGCACCGCCGGTGCCCGCCTTGTACTCGCCGTCCACGCAGTGGTCCTTGAAGGCCGCTCGGTTGGTGTAAGCCTTCTTCCACGCCTTGACGGAGTCCGTCTCGGCGAACGTGCCCGCCGCGTGCTTGCCGCCGGTCACATAGAAGTCCTGCGAGAGTCCGACCAGGTCGCCCGGCTTCACCGCGCCCACCGGGTCGGTCGCCGCGACCGGGGTGGCCAGCCCGTCGCCGTCCTCGGCGACGGCCGGCAGCCCCGCGGTGATCTCGCCGACGGCGACCGCCTTCCAGGCCTTGCCGCCCTTGGCCGAGCCCTCGGCGACCTGCTTGAAGGCCACCAGCCTGCGGCGGCCCTCGGCGATGCCCTTGCCGGTGACACGGGTGTCCACCATGAAGAAGTCGGCGGACCCCTTCGCGGGGATGTAGAAGCGGGCGCCCTCGGCCGGATAGGAGAACGGCTCCTCGGATTCCGCCTGCTCCTTCTTCGTCCACGCCGGGTACTGGTGGAAGGACGCCTTGCTCTGCGAGAGCAGCGCACCGCTCTCCACGGTCGCGGTCTTCTCTCCGTCCTGCGTGGCGTTCGCCGCGTTGTTGACCTCGACGTAGGTGCCCAGCACACCCTTCGCGTCCGCGAGTGAGATCACTCCGCCCGTGTCCCCTTCGCCCTTGTCCGCGGCCGATCCGCCCGAGCCTCCCGAGCCCGAGCAGGCGGTGAGGGCCACGGCGCCGAGGGCGGCGCAGACGGGCAGCAGACGGTTACGGCGCAGACTCATGGTTCCCCTGTCGTGGTCCGGACGCGACCACGACAGGTTAGCGAGTGCACATCCTCACCGAAATCTCAGGTGCCGGAAGGGAATTCAAAGGGCGTACCCAGGTGGCGGTCGCAGGATGCACGCGCATACGTGGACATCTCAGGAAGGCCAACCGTGGGCGTCTCGCACATATCGAACCCGTCCGGGCAGTTGCCGCAGAAGTGGACCCGGCGCGGGGTCCTCGGGGCCCTCGGCGCGGTGTCGGGCGGTGTGCTGACCGGGTGCAGCAGCGCGTCGGCGGACGCCTCGGCGGGGGCGACGACAGCCGCGACCGTGAAGGCCGTCGCGACGAGGCAGCCGGCCGTCTCGGTCACGCCCGCCGACGGCACCAGGAAGGCCGCGTTCACCAGCCCGGTCGAGGTCACCGTGACCGACGGCACCCTGACCGCCGTGACGGTCACCGGCAACGACGGCTCCACCCTGGAGGGTTCCTTCGACGCCGCGAAGACCCGGTGGACCTCGGCGCAGAACCCGTACTCCGGCACCAGGTACACGGTCTCGGCGCAGGCGGCGGGCGCCGCCGCGCAGCGCACGACGTTCACCACGAAGTCGCCCGGCGAGACCTTCGTCGGCTACTACACGCCCGAGGCGGACTCCACCTCGGGCGTCGGCATGCCCGTGTCCCTGACCTTCACCCACGCGGTCGCGGACCGTGCCGCCGTGGAGCGGGCCGTCACGGTGACCGCCGAGCCCGCCGTCGAGGTGGTCGGCCACTGGTTCGGCGACACCCGGCTCGACTTCCGGCCGCAGACGTACTGGGCACCCGGCACGAAGATCACGCTCAGTCTGCGGCTCAAGGACGTCGAGGGCAGGGACGGCGTCTACGGCGTCCAGTCGAAGGACGTCGTCTTCCACATCGGCCGCGAGCAGATCACCACGGTCGACCTCGCCGCGAAGCGGATGACGGTGAAGCGGGACGGAGCGGCCCTCGCTTCCTATCCCGTCTCGGGCGGCAGCGCCGAGCACACCACCTGGTCCGGGATCATGGTGATCAGCGAGCGGTTCCGGCAGACCCGCATGGAGTCCTCGACGGTCGGGCTCGGTGACGAGTACGACATCGCGGACGTCCCGCACGCCCAGCGCCTGACCACGTCCGGCACCTTCATCCACGGCAACTACTGGGCCGCCACCTCGGTGTTCGGCAGCAGCAACACCAGTCACGGCTGCGTCGGCCTGCACGACACCAAGGGCGCGGACGATCCGGCCGTCGCGGGATACAAGTTCTACGAGAGCTCGATGCTCGGCGACGTCGTGATCGTGAAGAACTCCGGCGAGAAGACCGTCGATCCGGCCAACGGCCTCAACGGCTGGAACCTCTCCTGGGCGGACTGGAAGGCCGGGAGCGCGCTCTGACACCGGTACGCGGCGGCGGCCCGCGGCCACCCGCGCCGGAACAGTGACTCCGCGACGCCCCAACTGCCCAGTCGCCACGGCACATTCACGCATTCATAGGGTTAACTCACCTGCGCCGTAAGGATTTTCTCGGTTTCACCTCTTGACGACGGACGTGCCAGGGAGCACATTGGCCGCACTTTGAGAGCGCTCTCAAGAACCCCGGGAGCGCTCCCCGACACCCGCGCACCCCACTCCGTACCGAGAGGCCCCCCATGAGCCAAACCTCCGGCATGCCCGGGAGGCGGCGCCCCGTCCGGCGCGCCCTCGTCGCCGTCCTCGGCACCCTCGGCCTGGGGGCGATGGCCGCCACCGCCGCCACCCTGCCCGCCAACGCCTCCGCGCCCGGCGCCCCCTCGGGCTGGACCCAGGTCTTCCTCGACGACTTCAACGGAACCGCTGGAACCGGCGTCAACACCGCCAACTGGCAGTACGACACCGGCACTTCGTACCCCGGCGGCGCCGCCAACTGGGGCACGGGCGAGGTCGAGACGATGACGTCGAGCACCAGCAACGTCTCGCTCGACGGCAGCGGCAACCTGCGCATCACACCGCTGCGCGACTCCGCCGGACGCTGGACCTCGGGCCGCATCGAGACCACGCGGACCGACTTCCAGCCCCCGGCCGGCGGCAAGCTGCGCGTCGAGGCCCGCATCCAGATGCCCAACGTCACCGGCACCGCGGCCGAGGGCTACTGGCCCGCGTTCTGGGCGCTCGGCTCGCCCTACCGGGGCAACTACCAGAACTGGCCGTCCGTCGGCGAGCTGGACATCATGGAGAACGTCCAGGGTCTGAACAAGGTCTGGGCCACGATGCACTGCGGCACCAACCCGGGCGGCCCGTGCAACGAGACCACCGGCATCGGCAACTCCGTCGCCTGCCCGAACACGACCTGTCAGTCCGGCTTCCACACCTACACCATGGAGTGGGACCGCTCGGTGAGCCCCGAGGCGATCCGCTTCTATGTCGACGGCGTCAACTACCACACCGTCACGGCCAGTCAGGTCGACGCGACGACGTGGGCCAACGCCACCAACCACGGCTACTTCGTCATCCTGAACGTGGCGATGGGCGGCGGCTTCCCCGACGCGTTCGGCGGCGGGCTCGACAACGACACCCAGCCCGGCCACCCGATGGTCGTGGACTATGTGCAGGTGCTCCAGTCGACGGGCGGTGGGAGCGGTACCACACCTCCGCCCACCGGCAACCGTGACGCCTACAGCGCCGTCCAGGCCGAGTCCTACGACAGCCAGTCCGGTGTCGTCCCCGAGACCACGACCGACGCCGGCGGCGGCCAGGACATCGGCTCGCTCGCCAACGGCGACTGGGCGCTGTACAAGGGTGTCAACTTCGGCTCGACGGCGGCCACGCAGTTCAACGCCCGGGTCGCCAGCGGTGCCGCCGGGGGCGTCAGCGGTCTGGTCGAGGTACGCCTGGACAGCCGTACCAGCACTCCCGTCGGCAGCTTCGCGCTGGCCAATACGGGCGGCTGGCAGTCCTGGCGGACGGTTCCGGCGAACATCAGCGCGGTCACCGGCACCCACGACGTGTACCTGACCTTCACCAGCGGCCAGCCCGCCGACTTCGTGAACGTCAACTGGTTCAGCTTCGGGCACTGAGGTTCCCTGGTTCGGGCACCGAGGTTCCCTGATCGACCGCCGGCGGCGCCGGGCGACTCGACCCGCACCAGC
>NZ_JBEOWS010000420.1:0-7628 GCF_040296125.1 Streptomyces sp. NPDC002265
CCGCTCCTGACCGCTCGGTTCAGACGGCCGACGGTTGCGGGTCCGCCGCCTCGGTCCGGTCGGCGGTACCCGTGGCCCTGGCCGTCTCGCCCAGTGCCCCGTCCAGGTCGGCCCACAGGTCCTCGACGTCCTCCAGGCCCACCGAGAGCCGCAGCAGCCGGTCGCCCACGCCGGCCCCGTGCCGGTCCACCGCGTCCACGATCCGGTGGCTGATGGAGGCGGGGTGCTGGATGAGCGTGTCGACACTGCCGAGGCTCACGGCCGGAGTGATCAGCCGGACGCCGGCGATGACCTCGTGCGGGTCGCCGTGGACCTCGAAGGCGATCATCGCGCCGCCGATCCGCGGATAGTGGACGCGGGCGACGCGTGGGTCGGCGGTGAGGCGGCGGGCGAGTTCGGCGGCGTTCTCGGACGCGGCACGCACCCGTACCGGCAGGGTCGACAGGCCGCGCAGCAGCAGATAGCCGGCCAGCGGGTGCAGCACCCCGCCGGTGGCGAACCGCACCTGGCGCAGCCGCCCGGCGAACTCCTCGTCACAGGCCACCACGCCGGCCATCACGTCGCCGTGTCCGCCGAGGTACTTGGTGGCGCTGTGCAGCACCAGCCGCGCACCCTGCTCGGCCGGGCGTTGCAGGACGGGTGTGGCGAAGGTGTTGTCGGCGAGCAGCGGTACCGAGCCACAGGCGTGGGCGACGGCCCGCAGGTCCACCTCGGCGAGGGTCGGGTTCGCCGGGGTCTCGACCATGACCAGGCCCGTGTCGGGGCGCAGGGCGTCGGCGATGCCGGCCGGGTCGGTCCAGGTCACCTCCGAGCCGAGCAGTCCGGCGGTCAGCAGATGGTCGCTGCACCCGTACAGCGGGCGCACGGCCACCACGTGCCGCAGGCCCATCGAGCCGCGGACCAGCAGCACGGCGCTGAGCGCGGCCATGCCGCTGGCGAACGCGACCGCGCTCTCGGTGCCCTCCAGCCGTGCCAGGGCCGTCTCGAACCGGGCGACCGTGGGGTTGCCGAGCCGGGCGTAGACCGGCGGGCCGTCCGGCTCGGCGCCAGTCTGCGCGAACGCGTCGATGCGGGCGGCCTCACCCCTGCTGTCGTAGGAGGGGTAGGTGGTGGACAGGTCGATGGGCGGGGCGTGGAGCCCCTGGCGGGCGAGGTCGTCCCGGCCGGCATGCACGGCCTCGGTGGCCAGTGCCCTCGAAGGAATGCGTACGTCGTCGTACGGCGCGAACGCGCTCGCTGAGTCCATGGACCGAAGGGTGAACAACGACCGGGGCAGTGGATTCGAACACCGTGCTACGTTCGGGTCATGGCCGAATCTGTCGTACTGGATCCGGTGGACCTTCATCTGCTGCGGCTGTTGCAGAACGACGCCCGGACCACGTTCCGTGATCTCGCCGCGCAGGTCGGGGTCGCACCGTCGACTTGTCTGGACCGCGTGACGCGACTGCGCCGCTCGGGGGTGATCCTCGGCCACCGGCTTCAGGTGGACCCGGCGAAGCTGGGTCGCGGGCTGGAGGCGCTGCTGATGGTGCAGGTCAGGCCGCACCGACGGGAGCTGGTGGGACCGTTCGTGGAGCGGATCCGCGCGCTGCCGGAGGCGCGCACCGTCTTCCACCTCACCGGTCCGGACGACTATCTCGTCCATGTCGCGGTCGCGGACATGGCCGACCTCCAGCGCCTGGTGCTGGACGAATTCACCTCGCAGCGCGAAGTGGCCAGGGTAGAGACCCGGTTGATCTTCCAGCAGTGGGAATGCGGCCCGCTGCTGCCGCCGGAGAAGCCGGGCGCGTCCAAGCCCGGCTGACGCCACCCGGCCCCGCCGTACCTTGCCTGATAAACCGGGCTGACGCGGCACCGGTATCCGTACGAGGATGTCCGCATGTCAGAGACGAAGAGCCCGCTGCCCCGCCAGGTCGCCGACGCCTATGTCGACGACCTGATCGCCCTCGACCCGATCACCGGCACCTATCTCGGCGTGCAGGAGAGTTCGAGCCGCCTGCCCGACACCTCGCCCGCGGGACAGGAGGCGCTCGCCGCGCTGGCCCGCACCACGCTCGCCCGGCTAGACGAGGCCGAGCGCCAACCGGGCGCGGACAGCGACATCGAGCGCCGCTGCGGACGGCTGCTGCGCGAACGGCTGACCGCGGAGCTCGCCGTGCACGAGGCCGACGAGCATCTGCGCGCGGTCGGCAACCTGCACACCGCGCCGCATTCGGTGCGCGAGGTCTTCACCATCACGCCGACACAGACCGAGGAGGACTGGGCGGCGATCGCCGAGCGGCTGCGCGCGGTGCCGGCCGCGCTGAGCGGCTACCGCGAGTCCCTCGCCCTGGGCCTGGAGCGCAAGCTGTACGCGGCGCCGCGCCCGACGGCCACGTTCATCGGCCAGCTCACCGAGTGGTCGGACCCGGACGGCAGCGGCCGCGGCTGGTTCGAGGAGTTCGCGGCGGACGGGCCGCAGGCGCTGCGCGCGGAGCTGGACGAGGCGGCGCGCGGGGCGACGGCGGCCGTCGTGGAGCTGCGGGACTGGATGCGTGATGTGTACGCGCCCACGATCGAGGGCGCGCCGAACACGGTGGGCCGCGAGCGCTACGCCCGCTTCTCGCGCTACTTCAACGGCACGGACCTCGATCTCGACGAGGCGTACGCGTACGGCTGGGCCGAGTACCACCGGCTGCGCGGCGAGATGGAGCAGGAGGCCGAGCGGATCCTGCCGGGCGCCGCGACGCCGTGGGTGGCGCTCGCCCACCTCGACGAGCACGGCAAGCACATCGAAGGCGTCGACGAGGTCCGCGACTGGCTCCAGGGCCTGATGGACCAGGCGATCGACGCCCTGGACGGCACGCACTTCGAACTCGCCGAACGGGTGCGGAAGGTGGAGTCCTGCATCGCGCCTCCGGGCGGTGCCGCGGCGCCGTACTACACGGCGCCGACGGAGGATTTCTCCCGTCCGGGCCGTACCTGGCTGCCGACGATGGGCCAGACCCGCTTCCCGGTCTACGACCTCGTCTCCACCTGGTACCACGAGGGCGTCCCCGGCCACCACCTCCAGCTGGCGCAGTGGGCGCACGTCGCGGCGGACCTCTCCCGCTACCAGGCGACGCTCGGCGGGGTGAGCGCCAACGCCGAGGGCTGGGCGCTGTACGCGGAGCGGCTGATGGACGAGCTGGGCTTCCTGACCGACGCCGAACAGCGGCTGGGCTATCTCGACGCGCAGATGATGCGGGCCGTGCGCGTCATCGTCGACATCGGCATGCACCTGGAGCTGGAGATCCCGGCGGACTCCCCGTTCCACCCGGGCGAGCGCTGGACCCCGGAGCTCGCCGAGGAGTTCTTCGGCGCGCACAGCAGCCGGCCGACGGACTTCGTCGAGAGCGAGCTGACCCGCTATCTGACGATCCCCGGCCAGGCGATCGGCTACAAGCTCGGCGAGCGGGCCTGGCTGCTGGGCCGGGAGAAGGCGCGCGAGCGGCACGGCGACGCCTTCGACCTCAAGGCCTGGCACATGGCGGCCCTGTCGCAGGGTTCGCTGGGCCTGGACGACCTGGTGGACGAGCTGTCGCGGTTGTGATGCGCGGGGCTCACCGGCGAAAGCCGCCCTCCGAGTCGATGACCTGACCGGTGACCCACTCCGCCTCGTCCGTGGCCAGCCACGCGATGAGGCGGGCCGGGTCGTCGGGCAGCCCCCACCGGCCGGCCGGGAAGCGGGCGGCGACGGCCGCGTGGTCGTCGCCGCTCGCGTAACCGGTGTCCACGGGGCCCGGGTTGACGGTGTTGACGGTGACGCCCTGCCCGGCGAGCGTGGTCGACAGCGAGCGGGTGACGGAGGCCAGCGCGCCCTTCTGGAGGGCGTACGCGATCTCGTCGGGCATCCCGCCCGCGTGGTCCTGCCCGGACGTCATCATCACCACCCGTCCGCCCGCCGTGCGTGACGGCAGGGCCGCGCGCAGCCGGGCGTACGCCTGGACCAGGAGCAGCACGGAGCGGGCATCGACCGCCCAGTGGGCGTCGAGCATCGCCGCGTCGACCGTGTCGAGGGTGCCGTCGGATCCGCTGAGGGCGTGGTTGGCCACGAGGATGTCGAGCCGTCCGCCCAGCGCCGCGGCGGCGGTGCCGACCAGCGCGGCGGGCGCGGCCGGGTCGGCCAGGTCGCCCGGCCCCGCGACGACCCGGGCCCGCGGGTCGCCGAGTGCGGCGCGTACGGAGGCGATCACTTCCTCGGTCCGGTCGGCGCCCCAGGGCATGGCGGTGTCGTGCGGGACGTGATGGTGCAGGTAGACGCTCGCCCCGTACGCGGCGAGCCGCCGGGCCACCGCGTGCCCGATGCCGGCCCGGCGGCTGGCCCCGGTGACCAGGGCGGTCCGGCCGCGCAGGGGCAGCGGGTCACGACGGAGCTCCTCGGGCGCGGGCTGCGGGGTGCGGGTCACGGACGACCATGATGGAGCCCCTGCGGGACCGGTGCACGCGAATCGCACTTCTTCCCGTGCCCGTCGGCCCGCCCGGCCCCATCGGCCCGCCCTGTCACGTCGGCCCGCCCGGTCACGTCGGTCGCCTGCCCACGTCGGCCGACCGGATCACGCGGGCGCCGGTCACGTCGGCCTCCGGGTCAGCAGCCGCAGTCCTGCGCGTCCACCGGTGCCGTCAGCGCGTCCGCGTCCCGGCGCGCGGGGCCCTCCCAGGTCTCGTAGGCGAAGCCCTCGCGCACCCAGTACTCGAAGCCGCCCAGCATCTCCTTGACCTGGTAGCCGAGTTCGGCGAGGGCGAGGGCGGCCCGGGTGGCACCGTTGCAGCCGGGGCCCCAGCAGTACGTCACGACCGGTACCGACTTGTCGAGGAGCCGGTCGGCCTGTCCGGCGATGAGCGCGGTCGGCAGGTGGACCGCGCCGGGGATGTGACCCTGGTCCCAGGACTCGGTGGAGCGGGAGTCCAGGACGACGAAGCCGGGGTCGCCCTCGGCGGCGAGCGCGGCGGCGACATCGGAGACGTCGGCGTGGAAGACGAGGCTCGCGCGGAAGTAGGCGGCGGCCTCGGCCGGGGCCGCCGGGGGCACACGCAGGACGGGGTTGACGGTGGCAGTGGTGGCGGTGGCGGTGGCGGTGGCGGTGGCGGTGGCGGTGGCGGTGGCGGTCATGGTGCGGCCTTCCCTCGGGCCGCCGCGTCGGCAGTGCGGCGGATCTCGACACCCGGAAATCTACGGGCGATGATCACCGTCCTGAAGTGGTGATCCCCGGCCGTCCACTTGATCTGCCGGGGATTCCCCTGCTATTTCTCGGTCATGACCGCGTATTCCCCGGACGCCACCGACTGGCGGATCCTCGAGGCCCTTCAGCACGAGGGCCGCGCCAGCTTCGCCGACCTCGCCCGTGCCGTCTCGATGTCCGCGAGCGCCGTCACCGAACGGGTGCGTCGCCTGGAGGAGGCGGGGGTCATCCAGGGGTACACGGCGGTCGTCGATCCCGAGCGGCTCGGCCTGCCGATCCTCGCGTTCGTCCGCCTGCGCTACCCGAACGGCAACTACAAGCCCTTCCACGACCTCGTCGCGGTGACGCCGGAGATCCTCGAGGCGCACCATGTGACGGGCGACGACTGCTTCGTCATCAAGGTCGCGGCCCGCTCGATGCGTCATCTGGAGGAGGTGTCGGGCAAGATCGGCACGCTGGGTTCGGTCACCACCAGCGTCGTCTACTCCTCGCCCCTGCCCCGGCGCCCGCTCGGCCGGTGACCCGGCGGGGTCCCGGTCCCGGAACCCCCGGGCTCAGCCCGCGCCCCCCGCATCCCGCTGCCGTACCGTCGAGCCCGAGCGGCCCTTCACGACCTCCAGTTGCGCATGGACGCGCCGCCGCAGATCCGCGACATGGCTGACGATGCCGACGCTGCGGTCCCGCTCCCGCAGCGAGTCGAGCACGTCGAGGACCTCGTCGAGGGTCTGGTCGTCGAGGCTGCCGAAGCCCTCGTCGATGAAGAGGGTGTCCAGGCGGACCCCGCCGGCCTCGTCGGTGACGACGTCGGCGAGGCCGAGCGCCAGGGAGAGCGAGGCGAAGAACGTCTCGCCGCCCGACAGGGTCGCCGTGTCCCGTTCCCGCCCGGTCCAGGCGTCGACCACGTGCAGCCCGAGCCCGCTGCGGCCGCGGCCGGCCCGGTCGTCGGAGTGGACGAGGGTGTACCGGCCGGACGACATGCGCTCCAGCCGGGCGCTCGCGGCGGCGGCGACCTGTTCCAGCCGGGCCGCCAGCACATACGACTCCAGGCGCATCCGGCGCTCGTTGTCGGCCGAGGTGCCCGCGGCGAGGCCGGCCAGGCGGGCGACCCGGTCGTACTCCTCGCGCAGCGGGGCCAGCCGCCGTACCCCGGTGGCCGCACGGGTGGAGAGCCGGTCGAGTTCGGCGCAGCGCCGGGCGGCGGCGTCGCGTGCGGAGGCGGCCTCCCGCAGCCGGCGGCCGGCCAGGGCGGCGGCCCGCTCGGCGGCGTCGCCGTCGGCGGGCGGCCGCTGGGCGGCGGCCGCGGTGTCGGCCTCGGCGAGCACGGAGCGTACCGCCGCCTCCTCGGACTGCCAGGCGTCCAGGCGCCGTTGCAGCTCGCGGTGGGCGGTGTCGTCGAGCAGGGCGGCGGCCGCGGCCGCCGGGGTGTCGAAGCCGGCGCGGAAGGCAGCGTCGGCCAGGCGTGCGTCGGCGTCCTTGAGCCGGCGCGCGGTGTCCTCGGCGGTGCGGGCGGCGTCGGCCGCGTCGGTGAGCAGGCCGACCTGCCGCTCCAGCTGGGCACTGCGCGCGGCTACGCTGCCCGCCTCGCCGCTGGCCTGCGCCAACTCCGCCTCCAGCGTGGCCCTTTCACGCTCCAGTCGGTCGCGGTGACCGACCCGGGCGGCGGCCCGGACGGCTGCCTCCTGGCGCAGCGCGGTACGCCGTTCGCGTTCCTGCTCGGCCTGCCTCAACTCCTCGTTGGCCGGGTGCAGTCCGGAGGCGTCACGACGGGCCTCGGCGTACTGCCGCTCCAACTCGTCGGCCTCTCGGACCAGTTGTTCGGTCGGGGTGTCGCCGGCCTCGGCGGTGGCGGCGGCCCGTGCCTCGCGTACGGCGGCGAGCCGCCGTTCCTCCTCCGCGTGGCGTTCCTGTGCGTCGCGGTAGGCGGCCAGGGCGCGTTCCTCCGCCTCCCGCCCGACGTGTCCGGCGACCTTGCGGGCGGGTGCGGGGTGCGCGGTGGCCCCGCAGACGGCGCAGGGCTCGCCGTCCCGCAGGCCCGCGGCCAGTTCGGCGGCGATGCCGTTCAGCCGCTGTTCCTTCAGGTCCAGCCAGCCGGCGCGGGCCTGCGTCGCGTCCTTGTCCGCGTCGAAGGCCCGTCGGCGCGCGGCTTCGACGTCCACGGTGAGCCGGTCGCGGGTGCGGGCGGCGTCGAGGCGTGCCCGCGCGGGCTCGCGTCGTACGGCGAGCTGTTCGGCGAGGGCGGCGGCCGCCTGGGCCGTGGCGATCCGGGCCTGGAGGCCGGTCCGGGCCGTCTCCCATGCGCCGAGCCAGCTCTCGGCCTCGGCGAGGACGTCGTCGTCGGCGCGTTCCTGGCGGTCCAGGCCGCCGCGCTCGGCGGCGAGTTCACCCAGGCGGTGCTCCGCGCGGCGGGCCGACTCCAGGCGGCCGAGC
>NZ_JBEOWS010000421.1:0-7574 GCF_040296125.1 Streptomyces sp. NPDC002265
GGCCGCCGTCACCGGCCGGGGGCACACACGGAGCGAACCAGGAACGAACTACAACTCCTTGCCGCCGTCCTCAGCACCGTCAGTGCTCTCCTCGGCGCTCTCCGCCTCCGTCGTCGCACCCTCGGCCGCCAGCAACCGCGACAGCTGCGGACCCACGATCCGCTTGAACTTACGCGCCTGCGGACGCGTGCGATCCAGCACCGCGACCTCCAGCCGCTCCGCCGGAATCTCCCGCTGAGTGCCGTTGGTGTCCCGCGACAACGCCTGCACCGCCAGCTTCAGCGCCTCCGACAGGCTCATCCCGTCCTCATGGCGCTGATCCAGATACGTACTGATCTGCTCCGCGTTACCACCGACCGCCACCGAACCGTGCTCGTCCACGATCGACCCGTCATGCGGCAGCCGATAGATCTGATCACCCTCCGGCGTCTCACCGACCTCCGCCACGACCAGCTCCACCTCGTACGGCTTCTCGGCCGCACTGGAGAAGATCGTGCCCAGCGTCTGGGCGTACACATTCGCCAGCCCGCGCGCCGTCACGTCGTCACGGTCATAGGTGTAACCACGCAGATCCGCATAGCGCACACCACCGATCCGCAGATTCTCGTACTCGTTGTACTTGCCGGCGGCCGCGAAACCGATCCGGTCATAGATCTCGCTGAACTTGTGCAGCGCACGGGACGGGTTCTCACCGACGAACACAATGCCGTCGGCATACTGGATCACGACCAGGCTGCGACCACGGGCAATGCCCTTGCGGGCGTACTCCGCCCGGTCGGCCATCGCCTGCTGAGGTGAGACATAGAACGGCGTCGACACCGGTTATCCGTCCCTTTCTGTCGAAGTCACAAGATCACCTGAAAGAAGCACGGCCGCCGCCTACAGCAACGCGGCACGCGGGCCGTCGGGCTGCTCCAGACGGCGCTCCAGGATCGAACGGGCGATCTCGGAGGACTCACCCTCGGTGAGCCGACGGAAACCGTCCTCGGTGATCACGGTGACGATCGGATAGATCCGGCGGGCGACATCGGGACCACCGGTCGCCGAGTCGTCGTCAGCCGCGTCGTACAGAGCCTGCACCACCAGCGTGGTGGCCTGGTCCTCGGTGAGGTCCTCACGGTAGAGCTTCTTCATCGCACCCCGCGCGAAGATCGAACCCGACCCCGTCGCCGCGTAACCGTGCTCCTCGGAACGGCCACCCGTGACGTCGTACGAGAAGATCCGCCCCTTCGCCCGGTCCACGTCGAACCCGGCGAACAGCGGAACCACCGCCAACCCCTGCATCGCCATGCCGAGGTTGGAACGGATCATGGTCGACAGCCGGTTCGCCTTGCCCTCCAGCGACAGCTGAGCGCCCTCGACCTTCTCGAAGTGCTCCAGCTCCAGCTGGAACAGCTTCACCATCTCCACGGCCAGACCGGCCGTGCCGGCGATACCCACCGCCGAGTACTCGTCCGCAGGGAACACCTTCTCGATGTCCCGCTGCGCGATCATGTTGCCCATCGTCGCCCGGCGGTCACCGGCCAGCACGACACCGCCCGGGAAGGTCACGGCGACGATCGTGGTGCCGTGCGGCGCCTCGATCACACCCTGCGTCGGAGGCAGTTGCCGCTTGCCGGGCAACATCTCCGGCTGGTGCTCGGAGAGAAAGTCCATGAAGGACGACGACCCAGGCGTCAGGAAGGCAGCTGGTAGACGCCCGGTGCTACGAGTGTTGGCTTCCACGCGTTTCCCTCCAGGTATGCGGCAGCTCGGTACATGGCTTCGGGATCGTCCTTCAACAGGCCGAGACCGGAATTGCAGTTGAAGCACAGTACGCCACGGACCCTACCCGTGTTGTGGCAGTGATCCACATGTGTAGCCGGGGCCGAGAGGCAGATACAACAGACGCCCCTCTGGGAGGCGATCAACTCGTCACGGTCCGATTCGCTGAGCCCGTATTTACGCCGAAGGTGCTGCGCGGGCCCCTCCGCCGCCCTGCACGCCTTACAGCGGCTGGCCAGGCCATCGCCCTTTCGGTGCCACTCACTGTGCAGCTTGACCTCACCGCACCCGCGGCAGCGCTTGTGCCCCTCCGGCACCCTTGCGAGGCCGGCGGGTTCCAGGGCTACGGCGTGGTAGTTGGTCCTGCAGTCCCGGCAATGGCGCTGCAACCCATCCAGATTCGACCGCCTGCGGTCGAACGCTGCGTGCGGCTTGTGCTCCCCGCACCGCACGCAGCGCTTCACACCCTCTTCGCTTTCCATCCAAGCAGCCCCCGTAGCCTTCAATTCGAAGGCTACTCGCCACCCTTCTGAACGAATGATCGAACGAAGTCCTCTGCGTTCTCCTCGAGTACATCGTCAATCTCGTCAAGAACCGAGTCCACGTCGTCGCTCAGCTTCTCGTGACGTTCCTTGAGGTCGCCGGTCGCCTGCGCGTCCTCCGTCTGCTCCTCGACCTCTTCCGTGGAGTGCGTCGCCTTCTGCTGGCCGCCGCCGGTGTCTTTGGTCGCCATAACCCTCACCCCGCTCAGTTCGCCCGACATGGTCGACAGGTAGGCATTCCTGCCGATCGGTGGTGATCAGACCCTACAAGCCGGGCCCGACTTCGGCCCCGCAGTTGCTGCAACGCACGGGGCCCACCTCGATGATTCCCTTGCGCGGGGCTTTCCACCCGTGCGCGAGGGCCTGTCCGAGGTTGCGTTCAGCCGCCGGAGAGGACCCTGACCAGGTCTTCTGCGGTACGGCACCGGTCCAGGAGCTCCTTGACGTGATTTCGCGTTCCGCGTAGGGGCTCCAGGGTTGGGACCCGCTGGAGGGAGTCGCGGCCCGGCAGGTCGAAGATCACCGAGTCCCAGGAGGCGGCCGCGACGTCGTCCGCGTACTGCTCCAGGCAGCGGCCGCGGAAATAGGCGCGGGTGTCCTCCGGAGGCTGGGTCCTGGCCCGCTCGACCTCCGACTCGTCCAGGAGCCGCTTGATGCGGCCGCGGGCCACCAGACGGTTGTAGAGGCCCTTCTCGGCCCGTACGTCGGCGTACTGGAGGTCGACCAGGTGGAGCCGGGCGGCGTCCCAGTCGAGGCCGTCGCGGCGCCGGTAGCCCTCCATGAGTTCGCGCTTGGCGACCCAGTCGAGTTCGCCGGCCAGGCTCATGGGGTCGCGTTCGAGCCGGTTGAGGGTGTCCTCCCAGCGGACGAGGACGTCCTTGGTCTGTTCGTCGGCGTCGGCGCCGTAGCGCTCCTCCACGTATTTGCGCGACAGCTCGTAGTACTCCATCTGGAGCTGGACCGCGGTGAGTGTGCGGCCGCTGCGGAGGGTGACCAGTCGCTTGAGGGTGGGGTCGTGGGAGACCTGGTGGAGGGTGCGTACGGGCTGGTCGACGGCGAGGTCGACGGCGATGAAGCCGTCCTCGATCATGGACAGGACCAGGGCGGTCGTGCCCAGTTTCAGGTAGGTCGAGATCTCGGAGAGGTTGGCGTCGCCGATGATCACGTGCAGGCGGCGGTACTTCTCGGCGTCGGCGTGGGGCTCGTCGCGGGTGTTGATGATCGGGCGTTTGAGGGTGGTCTCCAGGCCGACCTCGACCTCGAAGTAGTCGGCGCGCTGGCTGAGCTGGAAGCCGTGTTCGTGGCCGTCCTGGCCGATGCCGACGCGGCCGGCTCCGGCGAAGACCTGGCGGGAGACGAAGAAGGGGGTGAGGTGGCGCACGATGTCGGAGAAGGGGGTTTCCCGCTTCATCAGGTAGTTCTCGTGCGTGCCGTAGGAGGCGCCCTTGTTGTCGGTGTTGTTCTTGTAGAGGTGGATGGGCTGGGCGCCGGGGAGCTGGGCGGCGCGTTCGGCGGCTTCGGCCATGATCCGTTCGCCGGCCTTGTCCCACAGGACGGCGTCGCGGGGGTTGGTGACCTCGGGGGCGCTGTATTCGGGGTGGGCGTGGTCGACGTAGAGGCGGGCGCCGTTGGTGAGGATCACGTTGGCGAGGCCGATGTCCTCGTCGGTGAGCTGGCTGGAGTCGGCGGCTTCCCGGGCGAGGTCGAATCCCCGGGCGTCCCGTAGCGGGTTCTCCTCCTCGAAGTCCCAGCGGGCCCGGCGGGCCCGGTGCATCGCCGCGGCGTAGGCGTTGACGATCTGGGACGAGGTGAGCATGGCATTGGCGTTGGGGTGGCCGGGGACGGAGATGCCGTACTCCGTCTCGATGCCCATTACTCGCCGTACGGTCATGCGGCCCTCCTTGCCCGGCGGCACCCTCGGTCGTGGGCGCCGCTCAAGTACCGGTGGTGCTCCGGTCGTGTGCGGTGCCCGTCCCCGCACTGCGCGATCCGGCGGTACGGAAGAGCCTAGAACGGCTTTGCGCTGGTGGGGAGATCATTTGCGTCATTGCCTTGTTGCTGCTGTGGCCGGAAAAACAGTTGGCTGCGGGTACCCGTGGTGGGCACCCGCAGCCGCCCTGGTTTTACAGGTACTGTCCGGTGTTTGCCACCGTGTCGATGGAGCGTCCGGTGTCTGCGCCCTGCTTTCCGGTGATGAGGGTGCGGATGTAGACGATCCGTTCGCCCTTCTTGCCGGAGATTCGGGCCCAGTCGTCGGGGTTGGTGGTGTTGGGCAGGTCTTCGTTCTCCTTGAACTCGTCCACGCATGCCTGGAGGAGGTGGGAGACGCGGAGGCCCTTCTGGTTGTGGTCGAGGAAGTCCTTGATCGCCATTTTCTTGGCGCGGCCGACGATGTTTTCGATCATGGCGCCGGAATTGAAGTCCTTGAAGTAGAGGACTTCCTTGTCGCCGTTGGCGTAGGTGACTTCCAGGAAGCGGTTTTCCTCGGATTCGGCGTACATGTGTTCCACTGCCGTCTGGATCATGCTCTGGACGGTGGTGGCCTTGCTGCCGCCGTGCTCGCCGACGTCGTCGGAGTGCAGGGGGAGGCGCTCGGTGAGGTACTTGCCGAAGATGTCCTTGGCCGCTTCGGCGTCCGGACGTTCGATCTTGATCTTCACGTCGAGGCGGCCGGGGCGCAGGATGGCGGGGTCGATCATGTCCTCGCGGTTGGAGGCGCCGATGACGACCACGTTCTCCAGGCCTTCGACGCCGTCGATCTCGGCGAGCAGCTGGGGGACGATGGTGTTCTCCACGTCCGAGCTGACGCCGGAGCCGCGGGTGCGGAAGAGGGATTCCATCTCGTCGAAGAAGACGATGACGGGGGTGCCCTCGCTGGCCTTCTCGCGGGCTCGCTGGAAGACGAGGCGGATCTGGCGTTCGGTCTCTCCGACGTACTTGTTGAGGAGCTCGGGTCCCTTGATGTTGAGGAAGAAGCTCTTGCCGGCGGCCGCGCCGGTGACTTCGGCGACCTTTTTGGCCAGTGAGTTGGCGACGGCCTTGGCGATGAGCGTCTTGCCGCATCCGGGGGGTCCGTAGAGGAGGACGCCCTTGGGCGGGCGCAGCTCGTGCTCTTTGAACAGGTCCGGGTAGAGGTAGGGGAGCTCTACGGCGTCGCGGATGGCTTCGATCTGGTTGCCGAGGCCGCCGATCTGCTCGTAGCCGATGTCGGGGACTTCTTCGAGGACGAGTTCTTCGACCTCGCTCTTGGGCACGACTTCGTAGACGTAGCCGGAGCGGGGTTCGAGCAGGAGGGCGTCGCCGGGGCGGATGGTGACGTCCAGCAGCGGCTCGGCGAGCCGCACCACCCGTTCCTCGTCGGTGTGCCCGAGGACCAGGGCGCGTTCGCCGTCCTCGAGGATCTCCTTGAGGGTGACGATGTCTCCGACCCGCTCGTACTCCATGGCTTCGACCACGTTGAGCGCTTCGTTGAGCATCACTTCCTGGCCGCGCCTGAGCTCGTCGAGTTCGACGCCGGGGCTGACGTTCACGCGGAGTTTGCGGCCTCCGGTGAAGATGTCGGCGGTGCCGTCCTCGTTCGCCGTGAGGAAGACTCCGAAGCCGGCCGGCGGCTGGGCGAGCCGGTCGACTTCCTCCTTGAGGGCCACGATCTGGTCGCGGGCCTCACGGAGCGTGTTGGCGAGTCGTTCGTTCTGGGCGGAGACGCCGGCCAGGTTGGTCTGGAGCTCGACGATCCGCTCTTCGAGAATCCTCGTGTGCCGCGGAGAGTCGGCGAGCTTGCGGCGCAGGACGGCGATCTCCTGCTCAAGGTAGGCAATCTGCCCGACGGGGTCGTCGGACCCTCGTCCCGGGCGGATGCCGCGGTTCATGTCGTCGTCGTGGGCTGCCACGGTCCTCACCTCCTCCAAGGGGAGCTGGACGCTTCCAGACCCTACCTGGGTGGGTGTCGATTGAAACCCCTAGATCACAAAGACTGTCGGGGTGTGTCCGATCTTCACCCTTGCGCTCTCCCTCACGCCAGGGGAATACCCACCGAACATGATTGGAAAGCGGGCGGGGGTAGGGTCGAAGTGTTCAACACCCGTCAGGGTCCGCATCGTTCCCGCGGCTCTGTGTAGTAAACGGTCAGGAGAGATGACGTGCAGCAGGTGGCCGATGTCGGCGGTGAGGCGTTGGAGGTCTGGATCGACCAGGATCTCTGTACCGGTGACGGCATCTGTGCCCAGTACGCGCCCGAGGTGTTCGAGCTGGACATCGACGGTCTGGCCTATGTGAAGGGTGCCGACGAGGAGCTGTTGCAGGAGCCGGGTGCGACGGTTCCGGTGCCGTTGCCGCTGCTGGTGGATGTGGTGGACTCGGCGCGGGAGTGTCCGGGTGACTGCATTCATGTGCGTCGGGTTTCGGACAGGGTCGAGGTGTACGGTCCGGACGCGGAGTGAGCGTGCGACCACGGCGCGTGATGTGTGTCTGGTTTCTCACAGGCGCCGGTGGCTTGATTCAGTTGCCGGGTGCTCCGGCGGATGTCGAGCGGATGAACGCGCCGTTCTTCCACTGCCACTTCACGCTCTCGGTGACGTCGGGGCAGCAACTGGGTATCTCGGGCGACGAGTAGCCGAGGACCGTGGCGTGTATGGCCGCGTCGGTGATCGTGAGGCTGCTGACGGTGGAGCGTTCCTTGGGCTCGACGAGGGTGGCGACCACGCGGGCGTGCTGGTCGCCCGCGGCCTGGACGAGGACGTAGAGGGCGTCGGGCGGGGTGCCCATGCCTGCGTCGCAGTGGACGGTGGCGACGGTTTCGGGGCGGCCGTCGCCGTCGAGGTCGCCGCTCGCCCTGCGCTGGACGACGGCGGTGACGGGGCCGCAGTCGAGGGGGAAGGCGACGCCGGTGGTGGCCGGTGGCGGGGCGCTCGTGGGGGCGCTCACGGGGTCGGTGCCGGGGCTCTGGGCGGCGGTCGCGGGGTGGGGTTGCAGGAGTGAGGTGAGGGCGACGACGCCGGCGACGGCGGTCGCGGTGGCGACCCAGTGGATCGGCCGGGTGTGGTCGTGTGCCAGTTCCGGGACGACGGATTGCTGTTGCAGCACTGGGTGCGTCTCCTGCGAGGACTGTGCCGGGGGTGCCGGGGTGGGGTGGCCAGCATCGTGCCACACGTCACAGTGCGGGGGAACGGCGGGGTGGGGGGTTTCCTCGGGCCGGTGGTGGCCGGTGGTGGCCTGCGGGCAACGCGGATGCGCCGTGGCCGAGTTCCTGGGTGTGGTGCGGGAACTCGG
>NZ_JBEOWS010000422.1:0-7571 GCF_040296125.1 Streptomyces sp. NPDC002265
ACTGCGGCCCGGGTGGCCGCCGTCCTCGGCCAGACGGCCGAGGACCAGGTGGCGGTCCGTGCCTCGGGCGTCTTCGGGCGCCGGCTCGTCCGGGCCGCCCGCGCGACCGGCCCCGCCCGGAAGTGGTCGCCGCGCGGCACGGTGCTGATCACCGGTGGTACCGGTGCACTGGGCGGGCACGTCGCGCGCTGGCTCGCCGGCACGGGTGCGGAGCATCTGGTGCTCACCAGCCGCCGAGGCCCCGCGTCGACCGGTGCCACGGAGCTCGTTGCGGAGCTGGAGGCGCTCGGCGCGGCCGTGACCGTCGTGGCCTGTGACGCGGCCGACCGTGACGCCCTGAAAGCGCTGCTGGCGGAGCACCCCGTCAACGCCGTCGTCCATGCCGCCGGCGTCGGCGACCACGTCATGATCGAGGACTCCGACCCGGCCGGGTTCGCCGGCACGGTGGCGGCCAAGGCCGTCGGCGCCATGCACCTGGACGAACTGCTGGCCAGTCAGGAACTCGACGCGTTCGTCATGTTCTCCTCGGGCGCCGGCATCTGGGGTGGCGCCGGCCAGGGAGCCTACGCGGCGGCCAACGCCTACCTGGACGCCCTCGCCGAGCACCGGCGGGCCCACGGACGCACCGCGCTCGCCGTCTCCTGGGGCGGCTGGGCCGAGGGCGGCATGGCAGGCGTCGGCGACGGAGAGGAGATGCTGCGCCGCCGAGGCCTGCCGCCGATGCGGCCCGCCCTCGCGGTCTCCGCGCTTCAGCAGGCGCTGGCCGACGGCGACACCGCCCTCACCGTCGCGGACTTCGACTGGGAGCGGTTCATCGGCCCGTTCACCGTCATCCGCCCCAGCGCCCTGTTCTCCGACCTGCCCGAGGCGCGCCGCACCCTGGAGACGCCGGCCTCCGGCGGAGCCGAAGCCGGAAACGTGCTCGCCGCGAAGCTGACCGGGCTGTCGGCGGCCGAGCAGAACCGTACGCTGGTGGATCTCGTCCGCACGCACGCGGCTGCCGTGCTCGGCCACGAGGGTGTCGCGGCGGTGGAGCCCGGTCGGGCGTTCAACGACCTCGGCTTCGACTCGCTCACCGCCGTCGAACTGCGCAACAAGCTCGCGGCCGACACCGGCCTGAAGCTCCCCACCACTCTGGTCTTCGACCACCCCGACGCCACGGCCCTGGCCCGGTTCCTGCGTGCCGGACTGCTCGGTTCGCAGGACGCCGTGCCGCAGGAGCAGCGCACCGCCGCCGTCGGCGACGAGCCCATCGCGATCGTGGCGATGAGCTGCCGCCTTCCCGGTGGTGTCGGCTCGCCCGAGGACCTGTGGCAGCTCGTGATGGCCGGCGGCGACGCGATCTCCGGCTTCCCCGAGGACCGCGGCTGGGACGTCGAGGCCCTCTACGACCCCGACCCCGGCACCCCCGGCAAGACATACGCGCGCGACGGCGGCTTCCTCTACGACGCCGGCGACTTCGACGCCGCGCTGTTCGGGATCTCGCCGCGCGAGGCGCTCGCGATGGACCCGCAGCAGCGACTGCTGCTGGAAGCCTCGTGGGAAGTCTTCGAGCGGGCCGGCATCGATCCTGCCTCCCTGAAGGGCAGCCGCACCGGCGTGTTCGTCGGCATGTCCTACCAGGGTTACGGCGCGGGCCTGCCGCAGGTCCCGGAAGGCGTCGAGGGCCACCTGCTCACCGGCAGCGCCGCGAGCGTCGTCTCCGGGCGAGTTGCGTATTCGTTCGGCCTGGAGGGCCCGGCCGTCACCGTCGACACGGCCTGCTCGTCCTCGCTGGTCGCCCTGCACCTGGCCATCCAGTCGCTGCGCAACGGCGAGAGCACGATGGCCGTCGCGGGCGGGGTGAACGTCATGGCCGTACCGGCAGCGTTCGTGGAGTTCAGCCGCCAGCGCGGTCTGTCTCCGGACGGCCGGTGCAAGGCGTTCGGCGCGGACGCGGACGGCACGGGCTGGGCGGAGGGTGTGGGGGTGGTGCTCGTGGAGCGCCTCTCCGACGCCGTGCGCAACGGTCACGAGGTGCTGGCGGTGGTACGGGGCACTGCCGTGAACCAGGACGGTGCGTCCAACGGGCTCACCGCGCCCAACGGCCCGGCGCAGCAGCGGGTCATCCGGCAGGCCCTGGCCTCCGCCGGGCTCACCGAGGCCGACGTCGACGCGGTGGAGGCGCACGGTACGGGCACCGCTCTGGGCGACCCGATCGAGGCGCAGGCACTGCTCGCCACGTACGGCCAGGAGCGCCCGCAGGACCGGCCGCTGTGGCTCGGTTCGCTGAAGTCCAACATCGGTCACGCTCAGGCGGCGTCCGGCGTGGCCGGTGTGATCAAGATGGTGATGGCGATGCGCCACGGCGTCCTTCCGCGGACGCTGCACGCCGACGACCCGACGCCGCACGTGGACTGGTCGGCGGGCGCGGTGCGACTGCTGACGCAATCCGTCGACTGGCCGGAGACGGACCGCCCGCGCCGGGCCGCGGTCTCGTCCTTCGGTGTCAGCGGCACCAACGCCCACACCATCATCGAGCAGGCCCCACCGGCCGAACCGGCCGCCGTCGCACCGGTCGAGGTCGCCTCGGCGACCGTGCCGTGGGTGCTGTCCGGCAAGTCCGAGGCCGCGCTGCGCGCCCAGGCCGAGCGCCTGCTGTCCCTCACCGCCGACGGCGCCGAACCGTCCCTCACCGACGTCGGTTTCTCGCTGGCCACCACCCGCACCGCCCTGGAGCACCGCGCCACCGTGATCGGTGCCGACCGCAGCCGGATCGCCGAGGGCCTACGGGCCCTGGCAGCCGGGGTGCCCGCTCCCGGCGTCGCCCTCGGCCGCGCCGACACCGGCCGGGTCGGGTTCCTGTTCTCCGGGCAGGGCTCGCAGCGCGTCGGCATGGGGCGGGAACTGTACGAGGCGTTCCCGGTCTTCGCCGAGGCGTACGACGAGGTGTGCGCCCACCTCGACCGGCACCTCGACCGGCCACTGCGGCACGTGGCCTTCGGCGGGAACGGTCACGAGGACGGCGAGGAGCTGAACCGCACCGTCTTCACCCAGCCAGCGCTGTTCGCGCACGAGGTCGCCGTGCACCGCCTGCTCGGATCGTGGGGCGTTCGGCCGGACTTCCTGGCCGGGCACTCCGTGGGCGAGATCGCGGCCGCGCACGTGGCCGGCGCCCTGTCGCTGGAGGACGCGGCCACACTGGTGACGGCCCGTGCCGCGCTGATGCAGGCCCTGCCAGCCGGCGGGGCGATGATCGCAGTCCAGGCCACCGAGGACGAGGTGCTGCCGCACCTCACCGACGACATCGGCATCGCGGCGGTCAACGGTCCGCGGTCCGTCGTGGTCTCCGGAGCCGAGGCCGCCGTAGCCGCCGTCGCGGACCACTTCACCCAGGAGGGCCGCAAGACCTCCCGGCTCACCGTGAGCCACGCCTTCCACTCGCCGCTGATGGACCCCGTGCTGGCGGACTTCGCCCGTGTCGTCGGCGGTCTGCGCTTCGAGACACCCCGGACACCGGTCGTCTCGAACCTCACCGGTGAGCTCATCGACGCGTACACGGCGGACTACTGGGTCCGGCACGTCCGCGAGGCCGTGCGTTTCGCCGACGGCATCCGGACCCTGGGCGAGCTGGGCGTGACCACGTTCGTCGAGACCGGCCCCGGCACGGTCCTCAGCGCCATGGCCCAGGGCTGCCTGGACGGCGCGGTCACCGTTCCGTCCGTACGGTCCGGCAGCCCCGAACCCGAGGCGATCACCGGCGCTCTCGCGCAACTCCACGTGGACGGTGTCCCCGTCGACTGGCGGGCGTTCTTCACCGGCCGTGGCGCCCGGCGCGCCGACCTGCCCACCTACGCCTTCCAGCACCAGCGGTACTGGCTGGAGACCGCCGCGACCGCGACCGCGACCACGGCCGCTGCCGTCGCGGGGACCGACGCCGTGGAGGCCGGGTTCTGGGAGACGGTGGAGCGCGAGGACGCCGCATCCCTCGCCGCCACCCTCGACCTGCCCGCCGAGCAGTTGGACGCGGTGCTGCCCCGGCTGTCCGCGTGGCGTCGGCAGCAGCGCCGGGAGTCCGTGGTGGAAGGCTGGTCCTACCGCACGGGCTGGAAGCCGCTCAGCGGTCTGCGGTCGCACCAACTGCGTGGAGACTGGCTGTTCCTGGTCACGGACTACGCCGAGGCCGCGGAGTGGACCGATGCCGTGTCCGACGGGCTCGCCGCCCGCGGGGCCCGGTTGCTCCGGGTGACGGTCGACCCGGCCGCCGACCGCGGCACACTGCTGGGGCAGCTCGGCGACGCCGTCCGGGAGACCCCGGTCGACGGGGTGATCTCCCTGCTCGGCACTGACGAGCGGCCCCACACCGGACATCCGGCCCTGTCCGTCGGCACCACGCTGTCCCTCGCGCTCGTCCAGGCCCTGGGCGACGCGGATATCAACGCCCCGTTGTGGGCGCTGACCAGGTCCGCCATGTCCACCGGCCGTGCGGACACGGTGCCGAGCGCCACCCAGAACGCCGTCTGGGGCCTCGGCCGGGTCGCCGCCCTGGAGCACTCGCGGCGCTGGGGCGGTCTGATCGACCTCCCGGACACGGTCGACGACCGGGTCGCCGACCGCCTCGCCGCGGTGCTCGGCCGGTCGGCCGAGGAACGGTCGGCCGAGGAACGGTCGGCCGAGGAACGGTCGGCAGGGGACCCATCGGCCGAGGACCAGATCGCGATCCGCGCCCGCGGTGTGTTCGGCCGCCGGCTGTCCCACACCGTCGCCCGCAGGAACACGCGGGCCGGGCAGCGCTGGACACCGCGCGGCACGGTGCTGATCACCGGTGGTACGGGTGCGCTGGGCGGGCACGTCGCCCGCTGGCTCGCCGGTGCCGGTGCCGAACACCTCGTGCTCGCCGGCCGCCGCGGCCTCGACGCGCCGGGCGCGGCCGGTCTCCTCGCAGAGCTGGAGGCGACCGGTGTCCGGGTCACCGTCGCCGCGTGCGACGTCGCCGACCGTGACGCGCTCGCCACACTGCTCGCCGAGCACCCGGTGAACGCCGTCGTCCACACGGCGGGCGTGGACCACCTGGAGCCGCTGGAGGACATGACACCAGGTTCCTTCGCCGACGTGCTGTCCGCCAAAGCAGCCGGCGCCCTGCACCTCGACGCGCTTCTCGTCGGCCGGGAACTCGACGCCTTCGTCCTCTTCTCGTCCATCGCCGGAGTGTGGGGCAGCGGCCACCAGGCCGCCTACGCGGCGGCCAACGCCCTGCTCGACGGACTCGCCGAACGCCGCCGCGCCCAGGGCCTGCCGGCGATCTCCGTGGCCTGGGGCCCGTGGGCCGGCGGCGGCATGGCCGAGGCCGACGGCGCGGACGAACGACTCCGCCGCCGCGGCCTGATCCCGATGCCCGCCACGCTCGCCGTGGCCGGCCTCCGGCAGGCGCTGGACTCCGGCGAGGCGACCGCCACAGTGGCCGACGTCGACTGGGACCGGTTCCTGCCCCCGTTCACCATGGGCCGTCCGAGCGCCCTGCTCGGCGACCTCCCGGAGGCCGAGCGGATCCTCACCGCGGGCAGCATGGCCGGTGCGCCCGGCACGGCCGCCGCCTCACCCCTGGCCGACCGCCTCACCGCAATGCCCGAGACCGAGCAGCACGTGCTGCTGGTCGACCTCGTCCGCACCCATGCGGCGGCCGTCCTCGGCCACGACAGCGCCGGCGAGGTCGAGGCCGACCGGGCGTTCAAGGACCTGGGCTTCGACTCCCTGACCGCCGTCGAACTGCGCAACAGGCTCAACGCCGAGACCGGGCTCGCACTGCCGCCCACGCTGGTCTTCGACCACCCCAACGCCCAGGCACTCGCCCGGCAGTTGCGCACCGAGCTCACCGGCCTCACCGGCGTGGCCGCACCGGAAACTGCCGCCGCGCCCGCCGCCGACGACGACCCCATCGCGATCGTCGGCATGGCCTGCCGGTATCCGGGCGGGGTGCGTTCGCCGGAGGATCTGTGGCAGTTGGTGGTCTCCGGTGGTGACGCGGTCGGCGAGTTCCCGGCGGACCGGGGCTGGGACGTGGAGGACCTCTACGACCCGGACCCGGACGCCTCCGGCAAGACGTACACGCGCCGCGGTGGATTCCTCTATGAGGCGGGGGAGTTCGACCCGGGGTTCTTCGGGATCAGTCCGCGTGAAGCGGTGGCGATGGATCCGCAGCAGCGGTTGCTGCTGGAGACCACGTGGGAGACGTTCGAGCGGGCCGGCATCGACGCGGAGTCGGTGCGTGGCAGCCGTACCGGAGTTTTCGTCGGTTCCGGCTACCAGGACTACGCCGCCCAGGCCTTCAACGCGATCGACGACTCCGAGGGTTTCTTCGGCACGGGCAACTCGGCGAGCATCATGTCCGGTCGTATCGCCTACACCCTCGGCCTGGAAGGACCGGCCGTCACCGTCGACACGGCGTGTTCGTCGTCGCTCGTGGCGCTGCACTGGGCGGTCCAGGCGCTCCGTAACGGCGAGTGCTCCATGGCGCTTGCCGGGGGCGTGATGGTGATGTCCACCCCGCGTGCCTTCGTGGAGTTCAGCCGCCAGCGCGGCCTGTCGCCCGACGGCCGGTGCAAGGCGTTCGGCGCGGGGGCCGACGGCACCGGCTGGGCGGAGGGTGTCGGCATGCTCCTGGTGGAGCGGCTGTCCGACGCCCGCCGCAACGGGCACCAGGTGCTGGCGGTGGTTCGCGGCAGCGCCGTCAACCAGGACGGTGCGTCCAACGGGCTGACGGCGCCCAACGGCCCCGCGCAGCAGCGGGTCATCCGGCAAGCCCTCGCCTCCGCGGGCCTCACCACCGCCGAGGTCGACGCGGTGGAGGCCCACGGCACGGGCACGAGGCTGGGCGACCCGATCGAGGCGCAGGCACTGCTCGCCACCTACGGCCAGGAGCGACCCGGAGGACAGCCGCTGTGGCTGGGCTCGTTGAAGTCGAACATCGGTCACTCGCAGGCAGCCGCGGGTGTCGCCGGTGTGATCAAGATGGTCATGGCGATGCGCCACGGCGTGCTGCCGCAGAGCTTGCACGTGGACGAGCCGACGCCGCACGTGGACTGGTCGGCCGGTGACGTCCGGCTGCTGACGGAGGCCGTCGACTGGCCCGAGTCGGACCGCCCGCGCCGGGCCGCGGTCTCGTCCTTCGGAGTCAGCGGCACCAACGCCCACACCATCATCGAACAGGCGCCGCCGGCCCCGGCCGAAGAGGTCACCGCCGCCCCGGCCCCGACGCTCCTGCCGTGGGTGCTCTCCGCCAAGAGCAGCGCTGCACTGCGCGACCAGGCACGACGACTGCTGGCCGTCGTGCAGGACGACACGTCACCGGCCGATGTCGGCTTCTCGCTCGCCACCACCCGCAGCGCCTTGCGCCACAGGGCGGCCGTCATCGGTGAGAGCGCTGACGACTTCCGCCGTGGACTGGAGCGCCTTGCAGCCGGAATACCGTCCCCCGGAGTCGTCCAGGGCCGCCCGGGGGGCAAGGTCGGCTTCCTGTTCTCGGGTCAGGGTTCGCAGCGGGTCGGTATGGGGCGTGAGTTGTACGGGGCGTTCCCTGTTTTCGCCGATGCGTA
>NZ_JBEOWS010000423.1:0-7569 GCF_040296125.1 Streptomyces sp. NPDC002265
GGCACGCGCGGGACACCGGCGGTGGCCGGGTGGCCCGTGCGCGGGAGCGGCTCGACTGCGGAGGCCGCCACCCCTGCCGCGGCACTAGATACAGAAGACAGTCCCTAGTCGTTGCGTGCCGCTTCGGGGCCCGTGATGCGTCTGAGCAGTGGCATCGTGGACGCGATCACCGCCAGCGAGGCGACGAGGCCGGCCAGCACGATCGCGTAGTACTGGATCCCGGGTGCCCGGATCGTGTAGCCGAACTGTGCCCGTACGAACAGCTGGGCCGCCAGGAAGCCCATGCCGATCGCCACCACGGCCACCACCAGGAGGGGCACCGCGCTCTCCAGCAGCACCACCCGCCGCAGCACCCCGAGCTGTGCGCCGGTCAGCCGCAGCAGGCTGAACGGGCGCTTGCGGTCGCGCAGTCCCCCGGCCACGCTCACCGCCAGGCTGCAGCCGGCGATGGGGAAGCTGACCAGGACGACCACGTCGGCCAGTTGCCGGTATCCGGCGAGCTGCGCGCCGCTGTCGGCGTGGTCCTCGCCGACGGTCCGCGGGATGTCGTGGTCGGGGTATGTGTTCGCGAGGATGGTGCGCGCACGCTCGATCGCCCCCGTCGACCCGTCGGTGGCCACGACGATCTCCTGGACCGGGAGGCGCGCGAGGCGCTGGGCGGAGATGTCGGCGGCGGGCCAGGCCGTGGGCCAGTGCGTCCAGCGGTACGTGTCGAAACTGCCGTAGTTCTGGGCGACCGACGCCGTAAGGGCTCCGGGGGCACATGCGCTGTGGGCCGGCATCCTGGCGAGCTCCGCGCACGAGGCCAGCCCGGCGACCGGCGGGGTGCCGGTGCCCTGTGGAGCGCCGTACGCAGGGTCCGTGGTGCCGAGCGGGTTCGTGTGGATCATCAGCACGCCTCTGACGCCCGGTACGGAGTCCAGGTCGCCGACCACGGCCGGGGAGAGCGGCGGCACGCTGCCGACCGGACGCCCGGAGGCGGCGTCGAAGCCCCGGGCGTAGTCGGCGACCACGGCGCCGGCGATCGTCCGGCCGGCCTGCGGGACGCCGCGCTCGGCGGTCAGCGAGCCGATGGTCCCGACGGCCGCGCTGGTGACGCACAGGGCGAGGACCAGCCCGCTGACCGCGCGGAAACCGGCCTTCGGGTCGTCCGCGAGCCGTCGGCCCGCGATGAGCAGCGCGGGGCGGCCGGTCTGCCGGGCCAGGAGCCGGGCTCCGGCCATGGTCAGCCAGGGCCCGGCGATGACGAGCCCGGTCAGGACCAGCAGGATTCCCGGGACGAAGACCCAGATCTGGCCGTCGGTGCTCCTGGGCACCCGCCCGATGGTGTACGAGAGTTCGGCGATGCCGACGACCAGGGGGATCACCCGGTACACCCGCGGCGGGCGTGGTGTGACGCGCCGGGTGACCCCGAGCGGGGAGACCTGCACGCGGCGCAGGGCGATCCGGGCCGCGACGGCGGCGCCCACCGGGACGGCGAGGCAGACGAGGAGGATGTCGCCGGTCCGCAGCGTGAGATCGTCGGCGAAGTAGGGCGTCTGCGTGAGGTCGACCCGGGCCAGTTGCGTACGGAACAGCTGGAATAGGCCGAAGCCGACGGCCGTGCCGAGGATCGCGGCCAGCGTCGATTCGACGGCGGAGAGCATCGAGATCTGCCGCGGTGTCGCGCCCACCAGGCGCATCGCGGCGAAACGCTGCTCGCGGCGGGCGGCTGCCAGCCGGGTGGCCGTGCCGATGAGGACGAGCACGGGGAAGATCAGGGCGGTGCCCGCGACGGAGAGGATGAGCTTGATCCCGCTGCTGTCGATGCCCGCCCGGACCGTGCAGTTCGTGCCGTTGCAACTGCTCGGGGCCACGGTGGTGATGGCGGTGACCCGGGTCGCGTCGCGCTGCTTCGCGAGCTGGTCCGGGCGGTGGCCGATGACGACGATCAGGGAGTCGGGGCCCGGGAGCGCCGCGTCGCCGACGATGCCGACCTGGTGGCCGGGGTAGCGGTCGGCGAGTTCGGCGGCCGGGGTGGAGCGCAGCAGCTCGGTCAGGGCCGGGGAGGCGTAGAACTCGCCCGGTCCGGGAAGGCGTGCGAGCCCTGGTGGAACCGGGGAGTTCGGGCCGGTGGCGGCGACGTCGACCCGGCCGATGGTTCTGCCGTCGACGTGGTCCGCCCGAAGCAGCCACCACAGCGGGTCGGTGTCCGACTTCGCCGCGGGCCGCGCCGCCGCGCCGTTGCCGGAGCCGGTGTTGAGCCAGGCGTTGCGGCTGTTCTGGGTGGCGGTGGCGTTGACGGCCGCCAGGATGCTCAGCAGCAGTCCGACGCCGAGGGCGACGGCGGCCACGATGACGGCGAGGCGGGCCCCTGCCTCCCTGCCGCCTCTCATGGTGAGGCGCAGGCCGAGGCGGATCACGAGCCGAGCCGTTCGACGAAGAGCGGTGTGACCTTGCCGTCGCGGACGATGACCTCGCGGTTCGCGTGGGCGGCCACCCGCGGCTCGTGGGTGACGAGGACGACGGTGGTGCCCTCCTGCCGTGCCGAGGTGACCAGCAGGTCCATCACGTGCTCGCCGGTGAGCGAGTCCAGCGCCCCGGTCGGCTCGTCCGCGAACAGCACCTTGGGCCTTGAGACCAGGGCGCGGGCCAGGGCGACCCGCTGCGCCTGTCCGCCGGAGAGTTCGCCGGACCGGCGTCCCTCCAGGCCGTCCAGCCCCAGCCGCCCGAACCACGATCGCGCCTCGGCCAGCGCGCTCGCCCTGCGCGACTTGGCGAGCAGCAGCGGAAGGGCGACGTTCTCCTCGGCGGTCAGTTCGGGCACGAGCTGACCGAACTGGAAGACGAAGCCGAAGTGATCCCGGCGTAAGGTGCTGCGTTCGGGCTCGCCCAGGGTGTCGATGCGGCGGCCGTCGAACCAGATCTCGCCGGAGTCGGGGACGAGGATCCCGGCCAGGCAGTGCAGCAGCGTGGACTTGCCGGAGCCGCTCGGTCCGGTGACGGCCAGCATCTCGCCGGCGCGGGCGGAGAGGTTCGCGCCCCGCAGCGCGGGCGTCTGCCCGAACGACAGGACGGCGTCCCGCGCCTGCACGAGGAAGTCGTCGTCCGCGCTCATGCGCGCACCTCCGCCGTCAGCGCGGCGAGCCGTGCCACGGTCTGGTCCATCCACCGCAGATCGGCCTCCAGGTGGAACACGCCGTGATCGGCCAGCAGCGTGTCCATCGTGCTGCCGGTGCGGCGCAGCTCGGTCAGCTCTCGCATCCGCTCCATGTGGGCGGCGCGCTGGATGTCGAGGTACACACGGGGGTCGCGTTCCAGGAGCACCGCGAGGACGACCTTGGTGAACAGCACCGTCTGGAGGTGCGGTTCGCCCGCGACCGGTTCGGTGAGCCAGGTCTCGACCTGTGTGACCCCGAGGTCGGTGATCACGTAGCGCTTGCGGTCCGGTCCCGAACCCGGTCCGGTCTCACCGATCTCTACCTTGCCGTCACGGGCGAGGCGTCCCAGGGTCGAGTAGACCTGCCCGGCGGGCAGCGGTTTGCCCCGGCCGAAGTAGGTGTCGTAGTCGCGCTTGAGGTCATAGCCATGGCTCGACTCCCGTTCCAGGAGTCCGAGGAGTGCCAGAGGAACGGTCATACCCCAGTATCTACACTCAGTATCTACTGGCGTCAACGGACGGCTCACCCTCAGGCGGGACCCCTGGCGGAGCGCGTCGGCGAAAAGATTCCCGGCGCCTGTCACATCTCGGTGCGCCGCTCCGTCAGTGCGGTGAAGTCACCGACCGGACGGACACCAAGGAGTGCAGTCATGACGAACACCTCGATCTCCCGGATGCCGAACCCGGCCGAGTTCGTGCCCGAGTTGAACGACATCAGCGCCGCCCTCTTCCGGGCCACGGGCAACCACTCGGTCCCGCGGACCACGATGAACCTCGTCCATCTGCGCGCCGGCCAGATCGTCGGAAACACCTATCTGACGGTTCTCAACACCGGCTTCCTGCGCAAGGCCGGGGAGTCGGAGGAGCGCATCACCGCGGTCTCCTCGTGGCAGGACGCCCCCTACTTCACTGCTGCCGAACGGGCCGCCCTCGCCCTGGTGGAGGCCACCCTGCAACCCGCCCCGCACGGCCGGGAACGCGTCTCCGACGCCCTGTACGCCGAGGTGGCCAGGCACTACGACCAGAAGGCACTGGCCACTCTGACGATCGCGATCGGCCAGATCGGCTTCTTCATCGCCCTGGCCGTCATCGGCAAACCGCAGCCGGTCAGCTCCCTCGCGGACGAACAGTGGGACTGACCCGGCCGTCACCCCGGACACGGACACGGGGTTAGGACACGCTGCGCTCCCACCCGGAAAGTGCTCTTTCCCTCGCAGCCGAACGGATTCTCAGCGAGTCCTGTCGTTGCAGGTCAAGAGCACTTTCCGTGTTCTGGTCGACTCTCGGGCAACTCACCTCGGAATGCACGGGGTCAGGCAGCGCCCTTGCGCAACGAATCGATGAGGAGGTCAAGGTCCCCGCGCGCCGTGTAAGTACGGATCGGGTCGATGTAGTCGCGTGACTCGATGATCCGACCGTCGCGCACACGCATGACGAAGATGCAGGGCACCTTGGCCGTGGAGTCGTCCGGCAGAGTGAACTCATAGGCGAACTCGGCGACGATCACTTCAGGATCGGCGGTCTCGTGAACGACGACATCGACGACACTCCTCTTCGGCAAGGACTCCCGAACTTCCGGCGGCACCGTGAAGTGCTCCCGGAGCGCACGCCGACTCGTCAACGGCTCGGACTCCGGCGTCGCCATCGGATGCCGGACATCGGTGACCTCGCCATACAGGTCAGGCAACTCGCTCGAGTTCCCGTCGGCGACCCCGTGAACAAGCCGGAGAAACACTTCGCGCGGACTCGGACTCACCAGACCCCCCAAGTAATACGCACAGTCAGCCAAGGATCATTGTCTCCTGATGCGGGCCCGGCAGAGGCGTGTTGCGGTCCAGGCCCCGGCTCCGACGGATCCCCCGGCGGGCGGGCCCGCGTTTCGGCGCACAGCACACGGCAGTTGAGGCTTCCCGCAACCCATGTGCCCATGTCGCGAACGTGGTTGCGAATCGGCCATCCCTCATCGGTCGCATCTCACGGCAAGTCACCCTCCAGCACAGCCCTCCCACAAGAGACGCGCAGATCAACTGCGGCAGGGGAGGCGCCGTACGGCTTCGGTCGCGGGTCGGGTGGGTCGGTGATTTCGCGCCAGCCCGTTCCTCCCGCAAAGCGAACATCTGTACTGGAAGTTCCGTGTGTGCTTAAAGTGGCGCCGCGCAGCGGCGCGATCTTGACCCGTTCGCATCCGCGCGCATCGATCAGCGGCCGGGGGAACACCGCCGCTCACGGGGAGGGGTTGCTTCGCCATGCCGTCGCACCGGCCGGCCTGTTCCGCACTTCTGTGAGCGTTCCGCGTCCCTGAGTGACCTTCAGGGCCGTACACGGCTCCCTGCTCTTCGCCGTCCTTCCGGCGCACAGCCCCTTGAAACAAGAAAGGGATGCTCCTTTGCACCCCAGACCATGGTTCCGCCTGCCCGGATCGCGAAGATCAGGCAGGTTCACCTCCACTGTCACCTCCGTCGCCGCGCTGGCGATGCTGGCCGGCCTCGCGGTACAGCCCGGCTCGACACCCCTGAACGCCGCCCCGGTCGGCGACTCCCCCGCCTGGTACGACGACACCCCCGGCGAGCAACTGCGCCAGGACCAGTGCCTGATGGCCGACGTGCTCCGGGTCGGCGGCTCGTCCATGGCCGCGACCGCGCAGGACGGCCTCAACCAGCCCGCGGACAAGCTGCACGTCCTGGCCGACCGCAAGCACTGGGAGCAGACGCCGCTCGCCGTCGCGTACAAGACCGACCGCGACGCCGCCGGGAAGCAGCTGGACGACCTCTCCGCCCTGCGGGACGGGTGGCAGAAGCCCCTCGACGGACTGAACACCCCGGGCGGTTTCACCGATACGGGCTTCCACTGGCCGCCGGGATCACCGGGCGACGGCCAGGAGACCTTCTACAACCAGACCGGCCTGACCACCTGGGTCGCCAACCGGTTCTGGCAGAACGACTACGACCTGTACGAGGACTCCACCCCGAAGGCCGACGAGAAGACGCTCAAGGCCGTCGACGACCTGGGCTCCTCCCGGTACGCGCCGGATCCCGACCCGACGCTGCCGACGCCGGAGTGGAAGCGTGCCCTGGCCGAGCACGACGCCTTCGCGTGGATGCATTCCCCCGGGAAGGCGGGCGCCGACGACGCCCGTGTCTTCCTCACCTCCGGTGGGTTCCCCCGCACCGCCCCGCAGCCGGGCACGCCGGAGTACCGCATCGCCGTCGAGGACATGAAGACCCGCTACGCCTCCTGTGCGTGGCGCGACCCGCTCGACCCGGACGAAGTGCTCGGCGGCATCGCGACCACCGCGGCCGACGAGTGGCAGCAGGAGATCGCTTCCCAGGCCGCACAGCGCAACCAGATCCTCGGCGCGAACAAGAACGCGGTCGACGCCCTCGCCAAGGGTGCGAAGGCACTGAGCGAGATGCTGGGGCACTCCTGGGTCGCCGACCACCTCACCCGCTGGCAGGACTACTGGAGCTCCGGTGGCATCGGCTGGATCGGTGACGGTCAGCTGGAGATCCAGGTGCCGGGCGCCTCAGGCAAGTGCCTCGACGTGGCGGGTGGCGGCAAGACCAACGGCACGCCGGTGCAGATCTACACCTGCAACGGCGGCGCCGCCCAGAAGTGGCAGTTGCTGGGCTCGTACGACGGCGGCTACACCCTGGTCAACCCGAACTCCGCCAAGTGCCTGGAGGTGCTGAACGGCGCGAGCGCGGACGGCACGAAGATCCAGATCCGGGACTGCGGCAGCAGCAAGGCCCAGCAGTGGACGTTCGACATCCGCAGCGCCGGACCGCTGCGGAACGCGGCGAGCGGCAAGTGCCTGCACCTGCCGACGTTCGACAACAGCAAGGACGCGGTGCTGTCGACGTGCAACGGCTCCAGCGCGCAGAAGTTCCGGATCGTACCCAAGACCCACACCGGCGACGGCAAGCTGGACTACCCGGACAAGGCGCAGTTCACCAAGGCCACGGCCGGCATCGCGGCGGCTCAGGCCGGCGCGAAGAAGCAGCTCGCCGTGCTGAAGACGCAGCTCACCGCTGCTCAGCAGGCCGCGGCCGCCTCGGACACGGCCATGCAGGCCGCTTACGCCGTCGCCGACGCCAACGGCGCGCCGCGTGGCCGTGGTCTGTTGGTGGGTCAGCAGAAGGACCAGGTCACCAAGGGTGCGGCCGCCGCGCTGACGGCGCTGGAGAAGGCCGGTGAGACGGCCGAGGCGGCCACCCGTGCCGCCGCCGGTGACAGTACGACCATCGCCCAGCGCGCCCTGGCGCAGGCCGCGCAGTCGAAGGCGGAGTTCCGCAAGAAGGCCGCCGAGACGGCCGAGTTGCAGGCCAAGGCCGCCGTCGACGCGGCGAAGATGCACCGGGACAACGCCAAGAAGGACAAGGAGACCGCGGAGGCGAAGCTCACGGTCGCGCTGAAGGCCGAGGGTGACGCCA
>NZ_JBEOWS010000424.1:0-7446 GCF_040296125.1 Streptomyces sp. NPDC002265
GGCGGTACGCCCCGGTCGACGCCCTCGGCCTGTTGGGGGCGCGGCCGCTTGTTCGGGGAGCCGGCTTTGTGAACCGTCGGGGGGGGGCCTAACCCCCATTCTCCCCGCCCCGGACGGTTCGGTCCGGTCGCCGGTCCGCGCACGTTCGCCGACCGCACGCTGCCCGGCCCGAGCCGGCACGTGCCTTGCCTCCGCCGTCCGTTGCTCCGGCACGGGAACGTTCACGCCCTGGACATCGGCGACGACCTGCACGGATGCCACGCGATGCGATGGTGGGAAGCGCACGGGTGCGTGATCCGGGCCGGTCCGGCACCGGCTCCGAGACGGCTGAGCGATGGTGAGGAACCGATGGACCCGAGTGACGTCGACCGTACCGACCGCACCACCGCCGAACAGCAGGCCGACGCCGGGGCCAAGCCACTGCTCGACGTTCCCCGGACGGCCGCGGCGGGGGTGACGATGTGGATCTTCGTCGTCGCCCCGCCGGTCTCCCTGATCGCCGTGCTGCCGTTCGCGTGGGGACGGGGCCTGTCCATGCTGGACCTCGGCATGGCCGTGGTGTCCTACCTCGTCTCCCTGGCCGGCCTGACGGTCGGCTACCACCGTCTCTTCACACACCGCTCGTTCAAGGCGCGGCGAGGCCTGCGGATCGCCCTGGCCGTCGCGGGTTCGCTGGGCGTCGAGGGCTCGCCGGTCCAGTGGGTGGCGAACCACCGGCGTCACCACGCCTTCGCCGACCGCGAGGGTGACCCGCACTCGCCCTGGCGCTACGGCACCGACACCCGCGCGCTGCTCAAGGGACTTCTCCACGCGCACATCGGGTGGATGCTGAAGCGTGAACTGAGCAACCGGGCCAGATTCGCACCCGACATCGCCGCCGACCCCGATCTGCGGCTCATCGGCCGGCTGTTCGGGCCGCTGACCGCCGTCTCGCTCCTGACCCCGGCGCTGGTCGGCGGGTTCGCCACCGGCACCTGGACGGGTGCGCTGACCGGGTTCTTCTGGGCCGGCGTGATCCGGATGGCGCTGCTGCACCATGTCACCTGGTCGGTGAACTCGATCTGCCATGTCGCGGGCAGGCGCCCCTTCGCCGGCCGGGACAAGGCCACCAACTTCTGGCCACTGGCGCTGTTGTCCTTCGGCGAGAGCTGGCACAACTCGCATCACGCCGATCCCACGGGCGCGCGCCACGGCGTGCTGCCGGGCCAGCTCGATCCGGCGGCCCGCCTCATCTGGGTGTTCGAGAAGCTCCGCTGGGCCCACGACGTACGCTGGCCGAGCCAGGACCGTCTCGGCGCCCGACTGCTGCCCGGCCCGCGCACCCCGCACGGCTCCTCGGGCTGACGCCCCTCGCACCGCGCAGATCAGACCTGACCGAGGTCGATCTCCACGGGGAAGTGATTGTTCGTCAGGGTGCCTTCGGGGGCTGGGTATCCGCAGGGTTGCCGTGGGCCGTGTCGGCGGAGTCGGGGAGCGAGAGTGCGGCCAGGAGCCGCAGCTTCTCGTCGGTGTCGCTGTCCTTGTCGGGGTAGTAGACGACGAGGATGACATCGTCGACGGGGAGTTTATCCCGGTGGAGGCGTAGTTCACCGACGACGGGGTGGTGGACCGTGGCCGTGCCTCCGTCGAGACCGCGGACGTCGTGGCGCGCCCACAGGGTGCGGAACCGCTGACTGGACAGTGCGAGTTCTCCGACGAGCTCGACGAACCGGGGGTCGTCGGTGTCGTCCCCGATGGTGGTGCGAAGAGCGGCGACGAAATCCGCGGTGGCCTTCGTCCAGTCCTGGTGGAATGCCTGTTCCTCGGGGTCGAGGAGGAGATCGCGCAGCCTGTTCCGGCCGGGCCGCAGACGGGGGGAGAGCGCGACGGCCATGGGGTTGGAGGCCAGGACATCGAACGCGCGCCCCTCGACGAACGCGGGGATCTGAAGGTGGGCGAGCAGCTCGTGCACCCGCGCCGGTACGTGCTCGGGCCGCTTGCGGCGTGGCGCCCTGGGGCGTGCCGCCGTGAGGCCGAGCAGATACGTCCGCTCGACGTCGTCGAGCCGCAGGACGCGCGCGAGTGATCCGAGGACCTGTGCCGAGGGGTTCTTGTCGCGGCCCCTTTCCAGGCGCAGGTAGTAGTCGGGACTGATCCCGGCGAGCAGGGCGACCTCCTCCCGGCGCAGGCCCGGCACACGGCGGTTGCCGCCGGGCGGGAGACCCGCCTGCTCCGGGGAGACCAGCTCGCGCCGGGCCCGTAGATAGCTGCCGAGCCGGTTGCCGGATTCGTCATCCTTCATGCCGACACCATCCTTCATACCGACACCGTAATGCGGTGCGCGTGGCGCAGAGGGGGCCCTGGCAGGACCAGGGAAGACGGAGGCACTGCCAGGTCCGGCGAACACCGTCAAGACTGCGAAGACACCGTTTCGCGAGAGACGGAGAACATCACTGTCAGCGCCGGGCCCGAACGCCGTCGGCGCACTGGACCGAAGGGAAGATCTCGTGGATCTCTCCGACCGCACCGTTCTCGTCGTCGGCGGAACCTCGGGCATCGGGCGCGAGCTCGCCCGCCGTTTCGCCGCGGCGGGCAGCACCGTGGCCGTCGGCGGCCGCAGCCCGGAGGCACTCTCGGAACTCGCCGAAGAAGGTTTCGGCACGTTCGGCATCGACGTCACCGACAGCGCCTCCGTCGCCGCCGCCCGTGACGCCGTGCTGGCCCGCTACCCGGAACTGGACACCGTGGTGACCATGTCGGGCGTCATGCTCCTGGAGGACCTGCGCGACCCCGCGCACTTCGAGGTCACGGCGACGACGATCGACACCAACCTGCTCGGCACCATCCGGGTCATCGACGCCTTCACCCCCCACCTGGTCCGGCGGGGCGCCGGCACCTTCGTCACCGTCACCTCCGGCATCGCCTTCCTGCCCTTCCCGCCCATGCCCGGCTACGCCGCATCGAAGGCCGCGGTGCACGCCTACACCGAGGCACTGCGCGCGCAGCTGGACGGCACCGGTGTCGGCGTCGTCGAGCTCGTCCCCCCGGCCGTCGCCACGGCGGGACAGGAGAAGGTGAACCCGCACGCGCTGCCGCTCGACGAGTTCGCCACCGAGGTGATGGACCTGCTGGGGAGCGAGCCCACCCCGCGCGAGATCCTCGTCGATCGGGTCCTGACGCACCGGTGGGCCGAGCGCGACGGCACCTACGACGAACTGGTGGCCCAGCGCTCGCAGGCCCTCTCGATGCTCCCGGGCCGGCAGGGACAGCACTGAACAGCAGGATCGCGCCGGCCACCGCAGGGGGGCCGGGGTGCTCAGTCGGCGACGGTGAGGACGACCTTGCCGCGGGTGCGGCCGGCCTCGACGCGGGCGTGGGCCGCGCCCGCCTGCTCCAGCGGGAAGGTCTCCGCCACCTCGACGGCGACCTCGCCGGCGTCGATCAGGCCCGCGATCGTGGTCAGCGCCGTGCCGTCCGGCTCGACCAGGTACGGGGTGACCCGCACGCCCGCCGCCTCGGCGGCCGCGGCCAGTTCCGGGGAGACACCGGCCGGGACGGCGACCAGCAGGCCGCCCGGGCGCAGGACCTCGAGCGAGCGGGTGCCGGTCCGGTCGTGGGCGTCGCCCACCAGATCGATGACGACGTCGATGTTCTCGGTGGCGTCCTCGAAGCGGGTGGTGGTGTAGTCGATGGTCTCGTCGGCACCGAGCTCCTTGAGCCAGGGGTGGCGTGCGGCGCTGGCGGTGGCGATCACGTGGGCGCCCAGGTGCCGCGCGAACTGGACCGCGAAGTGGCCCACCCCGCCGGCGGCGGCCGTGATCAGGACGCGCTGGCCGGCCTGCACATGGGCGGTGTCGACCACGGTCTGCCAGGCGGTCAGCGCCGCCAGCGGCACGGCGGCCGCGTGCACGTGGTCCAGGGTGGCCGGCTTGCGGGCCCACTGGCGGGCCGGTGCGGTCACGTACTCGGCGTAGCCGCCGGCGGCACGCGGGAACCACGGCATGCCGTACACCTCGTCGCCGGGCGCGAGCGTGGTGACGCCGAAGCCGACCTCCTCGACGACACCGGAGACGTCCCAGCCCAGGATCAGCGGGAGCGTCTGCAGTCCCGCCATGCCCTGGCCTTCGCGGGTCTTCCAGTCCACCGGGTTGACGCCGGCGGCGTGCACGCGCACCAGCACCTCGGTCGGCAGCGGCTCGGGGCGCGCGACCTCCTCGGCGGTCAGCACCTGCGGCCCGCCGAACTCCGTGACGGTGACAGCCCGCATGGTGTGCTCACTCATCTTGTCCTCGCTCATGTCCGTATCGCTGTTGCTTCTGCCGGGACCGCGATCCCGGCAGAAGCAACAGTGGCGTGTGCTCGCGGAGGCGAGTGAGTGGCCGGAGGGTCACCTGTCGTACCATTCCGGCCATGACGCATCGTGTCGCCGTTCTCGCCCTCGATGGAGTCCTGCCGCTGGACCTGGGCATCCCGGCGCGGGTCTTCAACGAGGCCTGCGAACCGGACGGGACCCGTCTGTACTCCGTCGTCACCTGCTCCCTCGGCGGCAGGCCGGTACGCACGCACGAGGACTACCGGATCGTCGTCGACCACGACGAGTCGGCGCTGGAGAGCGCGGACACCGTCGTTCTGGCCACGCAGGAGCCCAGCGAGCGCCTGCTCGCGACGGGCACGCTATCCGAGGAACTCGCCGCGGCGCTGGACCGGATCGGGCCGGGTACCCGCATCGTCAGCCTGTGCACGTCGGCGTTCCTGCTCGGGGCGGCCGGTCTGCTGGACGGCCGGCGGGCCACCACGCACTGGGCGCTGTGTGACGCGCTGGCGCGGCTGTTCCCCGACGTCGACGTCGATCCGGACGTCCTGTTCGTCGACAACGGACGCATCCTGACGTCCGCCGGCGGAGCAGCCGGCATCGACCTGTGCCTGCACCTGGTCCGTCTGGACCACGGGGCGGCGGTGGCCTCGGCCGCCGCGCGCCGCTGCGTGGTGGCGCCGTGGCGCGAGGGCGGGCAGGCGCAGTTCATCGAGCACCCGGTTCCGCAGGACACCGACCGTTCCACCTCGGCGACCCGGCAGTGGGCGCTGGACCGGCTCGCCGAGCCGATCACCCTGGAGGACATGGCCCGGCACGCGCACATGAGCGTGCGCACCTTCACCCGGCGGTTCCGCGGCGAGGTGGGCAGCAGCCCGCTGAAGTGGCTGGCGCAGCGACGACTGGCGCACGCACGCCTGCTGCTGGAGTCCACCGACCTCACCGTCGCGCGGATCGCCACCGTCTGCGGCTTCGGCGACCCTGTCGCACTGCGCAAGCACTTCCACACGCACCTGGGCCTGTCACCGCTGGCCTACCGCCGCGCCCACAACGCACCGGATCCCACGACGGCACAGTGACCACCCGGCCTGGTGCACCGGCAGAATTCGAACCCGCGACACCCGCTCTATGGGCGAGGTGCGGCGATCGCGGGCCTGACCTGGGGATTGCCCACTCCGGGCAACGCGTGACGGCACACCCCCGGCGAACCCCGATTCCCCGTGACTCCCCGTCCGTGCCGGCACGGGAGTGGCACGGCACGCTGTGTCACCAGGACTCGGCCTCAATGAACAGCATGATCACCTCTGCGAAGAACCAGATGCAGAACACGAGACATGCAAGCCACAGTCCCCATAAGACCCATCGGGCCTCTCGTCGTATGCGCATGAGCGGATCATCTCCCGTTGCGGCCCGGGTCCTGTCGCTGGCCCCAGCCCTCCCCACCCACTCCCGATTTCCCTTGCACCGGCGTGCAGTTGGCAACGGCGAGAGGACTGGCCCTTACCTCGATCACCTGCGGGACGACGCGCTGAGCGTCCTCGTCTTGCAGCGCTTCGACCAGTGCTTGATGGACTGCCGCACAGGGGCGCCCGGCGTGCGAGGTTCGTGTCCGGTCGACCGCCCGCTCGATCTTCGCCATGTGGGCTGCCACGATCGGCATCGCCATAACCGCTGGTCAGGGCCGTCTTGCAATGCATGGTACTGCCATCTACTATGCATTGCATGGAACCTGGCAAAACATTGAGCCAGCTCCGCAAGGGGGTCCTTGAGTACTGCGTGCTGTCCCTTTTGCGTGACGGCCCGCGCTACGGCACCGAACTTCTGGGCGAGCTGGCGGAAACCGGAGCGCTGGCGACGAGCCAGGGCACGGTCTATCCGCTGCTGACCCGGTTGCGGCGCGAGGAACTGGTGACGACCGACTGGAGCGAGTCGCCCAACGGCCCCCCGCGGCGCTACTACGCACTGACGGACAAGGGCCGTACGGCGCTCGCGGACTTCGCCGTCGTGTGGGCGGAGTTCACCCAGGCGGTCGACCGCCTCATCACCCCCGACCAGCATCCCGACCGGAGAGCACAGTGAAGACCACCGCCACCCGCCCCGAGATACGCCGCTACCTGGCCGCCGTCGACCGCGCCGCCTCCGCCCTGCCCGCCGGCCGCCGCAAGGAACTGCTGGCCGACCTCTCCGAGCACATCGACGTCGCCCTGTCCGAACGCCCCGGCGAACTCGACCGGATCCTCGCCGAACTCGGCGACCCCCAGGACATTGCCGCCACCGCCGTGCGTGAGGACGCCGAGTACGACGACCCCGAGCAGCGACGCGGTAACCCGCGCACCGTTCTGGCGCTGCTCGCGGCCAGCTCGGTGATGGGCCTCCTCGCTCTGGCGCCGCACGCCGACGCGCTGAACTTCCCGATCCTTGTCGTCACAGCCCTCGGGTTCGTCGCCCTGGCCATGTCGGCCTGGTGGACCACCTCACGCAAGTGGATCACCGTCGCGTGGTTCTTCCTGCCGAACCTGTTGATGCGCGTTGTCGACCAGGCATTCGAACTGGGCCACTCGGCCGAGTTCGCCGCGTCCTGCATCTTGGTGGTCGTCCGGGTTGGCGTCCTCGTCTGGCTGTGGCGCCACCGCGTCGCCCCCGAAGGCCCCGGCCGCATCACCTTCAGCCTTCCCCGCTGGGCACGCATCCTGCTGTGGAGCCTGCTGGCCGCCTTCCTCGCCTTCGAGGTGTTCATGTGGATCTCAGCCTTCGCCGTCACCGACGGCCTGTCCTCGGTGAAGGAAGGGACCCTGAACCCCTGACCGAGTCCACGGTCCGTCCAGGACTTTCAGAGCTGAAGAAGCGACCATGCTTCGGAGGCAACTGGGAATCCGTGCCTAGGGCGGCGCAGGGCCGTGCGTGCCCCGGGGAACCTCGATTCCCCGTGAGTCCCCGCCTGTTCCGGCACGGAAGTGGCACGCCCCGCGGCCTCCTCGATGCGAACCATGGGCGGGAGGGTCGCTGAGGTCTGTCAGGCACGTCAGTCGGCTGCGTGGGCCTGGTGACGGTCGTTCGGAGAGATGGTCCGCCTGGACGGGACAGCATTGACGGCTGGCGCTTGCGCGATCATGAGCACATGGAATCGTGGACGATCAAACACTTCTCCCAGGCCA
>NZ_JBEOWS010000425.1:0-7402 GCF_040296125.1 Streptomyces sp. NPDC002265
GGGCCGCGCGAGGGCGGTGTCGGCGAGCGAGACCCGTACGGTCCGGACGGCCCGGGTCTACGCGTCGTACAGGTCGGCCTTGCGCGGCGAGGCGTCCTGCACCGCCGTGCTGAGGAACCCCGACCGCACTCCGAACTTCTCGATGTCCACGCCGTTCTCCTCCAGGGTCCGCAGCGCCGCCGCGTGCACCACCCGCAGTACCGGCGTGGCCGCGCGCAGCGCGTCGTCGGCCATGAACCGGTGCCGCCACGGCTGGTCCGCCCAGGCGTGCCGCAGACCGAACGGCTCGGGCAGGGCCACGCTCCCGCCGAGCCAGTTCAGCAGCGGCGGATACCAGGTGAGCGGGGCGCGCACGGCGAGCCGGACCACCTCGTTGGTGGTGACCAGCGGAAGCTTCACCGTGCGGGTCTCCCACGGCTTGAAGGACTTCGAGACCTCCTTGCTCGGCGCCTCCGGGGCCGTGGTGAACAGCCCGTTCACCGGACCCAGCGCATGGCCGGTGACCTCGATGCGCAGCGTCGAGTGCAGCACGGTCACCGTGATCAGCATGGTGATCACCAGCTGTCCGTCCCACAGCGTCCACTGCACGCCCAGGTAGTGCCGGTCACCGGCGCCGAACTGCTGCTTGTTGCAGATGTCCTGTATGGCGTGCGGCTTGACCTGGTACGCCTCCACGTCCGTGCCCTCGGGCCGGGACACCGCCTTGGCGTTCTCCCCGATCGGCGTGACGATCCAGTGGCGTATCGACGCCTTCGGGAAGCCGCCGGTGTTCAGCGGCCCGCGCTCCAGCATCCGCAGCTGGTCGTGGATCGAGCGGATGACGTCCCAGCTGCGGAACGGGTGGATCTCCTTGGCGGGGTCGGCCGGCCGCAGGTCCTCGGCCAGCTGCCAGGACCCCCAGCGGGTGCCCATGCCGAGAATGCCCTTGGGGCCGGCGTAGAACACCGAGTTCGACTGCTGCTCGGCGCTGAGCTTGGCCAGCGACTGGCGCAGCCCCTCGGCCGCGGTCTCGCGCGGGCTGCTCGGCACCGCCTCGGGGACCTTCGCCCCGATGTTGCTGCCCGACAGCAGCCCGGCCCAGCGCTCCCGCAGGTCCCTGGCCGTGTTCTCGCAGATCCGCCGGGCCAGCACCCAGCCGACCACGGGCAGGATCACCGCCGCGCGGGAGTACCACGCCCAGAAGCCCGCGAACGGCATCCGGATGAGGAAGATCACCGCGAGCGCGCCGACGGCCACGAGCAGCGTGGTGGCCAGGGCGGAGGCCCGCCGGTCGTCCCGCTTGTCGATGTTGGTGCGGATGGTGAAGACCAGCAGCCACACCAGCAGCCCCGGCAGGAAGATCAGGCCGCACAGCATCATGACCGCGCTGAGCCGGTTGTCGCGGTCGCGGCGGATGTTGTTGGCGGCCAGGCAGTGCTCGACGACGACCTGCGGCTCGGTGCCGAAGGACTGGATGAGCGGCTTGCGGCCGCTGCCCAGCATGCGGTCCACCACGGCCCGGGAGAACGCCTCGCCGAGGTTCGGCCGGAACAGCGAGACCTTGCCGGCCTTGACGGTCGACTGGTGCCAGTCGTTGTCCGCCTTGGTTATCTCCTCGACCGGGTTGTCCCGGTAGGCCGCCGACGCCAGCGCGAAGGTGGCCGTCTGCCCCTCGTCGCCCGTGCGCGGCACCTGCGGCCCGAAGATGTCGCCGTATCCGCCGTCCACGGTCATTACCGCCCCCCAACGCCGCCCAAGCCCGCTCCTGCGGCCTTCCCGACTTCCCGGCCCCGCACACCTGTTGATCAGGTCATCAGCGTATCCGCAGGCGCGGGCCCGCGTCGGCGGTCCGCCGAAGCGGGCCACCGACGCGGAGGGGGCATTCCAGCACGGAGGCTCGCACGGTGGTGTACGGCCGTACCGTGTGCGCCGGTTGTGCGCCGCCGTACGTCTGCCCCCGGGCCCCCGGCGCGAGTTGTACGCCGCCGGGCACGCGGACCGGTACGTCCGGCGGCGGTTGCCCGCGGCCGGACACCCGATCCCTTGCGTCCGGCCGCAGTTGTGCGCGCCCGGACGTCGGCTACGCCACGTCCACCGTCTGTTGGCGCACCCGGTCGGCGACCTGCTGCGGCATCGGCTCGTGCCGGACGTACGCACGGTCGAAACGCGCCGTGCCGTGCGACAGCGACCGCAGATCGACGGCGTACCGGCCGATCTCGATCTCCGGCACCTCCGCCCTGACCAGGGTGCGCCCGGTGCTCACCTGCTCGGTGCCGACCACCCGGCCGCGCCGCCCGGACAGATCGCTCATCACCGCGCCCACGTAGTCGTCACCGACCAGCACGGTCACCTCGGCCACCGGCTCCAGCAGATGGATCCGCGCGCCGGCCGCGGCCTCGCGCAGCGCCAGCGCGCCCGCCGTCTGGAAGGCGGCGTCGGAGGAGTCCACCGAGTGCGCCTTGCCGTCCAGCAGGGTGACCCGGATGTCGACGAGCGGATGGCCCGCCGCGATGCCCCGCGCGGCCTGGGCGCGTATCCCCTTCTCCACCGAGGGGATGAACTGCCGCGGCACCGCCCCGCCGACCACCTTGTCCACGAACTCGATGCCGGAACCGCCCGGCAGGGGCTCGATCTCGATCTCGCAGATGGCGAACTGACCGTGCCCGCCCGACTGCTTCACGTGCCGTCCCCGCCCGGCCGCCCGGTCCGCGAACGTCTCCCGCAGCGAGACCCGGTACGGCACCACGTCGACCTGGACGCCGTAGCGGCTGCGCAGCCGCTCCAGGGCGACGTCCGCGTGCGCCTCGCCGAGGCACCACAGCACCACCTGGTGGGTGTCCTGGTTCTGTTCGAGACGCATCGTCGGATCCTCGGCGACGAGCCGGCCGAGCCCCTGCGAGAGCTTGTCCTCGTCGGCCTTGCTGTGCGCCTGGATGGCGAGCGGCAGCAGCGGGTCGGGCATCTGCCAGGGCTCCATGAGCAGCGGGTCGTCCTTGGCCGAGAGGGTGTCCCCGGTCTCCGCGCGGCTCAGCTTCGCCACGCACGCGAGGTCACCGGCGATGGCCTGTGTCAGCAGCCGCTGCTGCTTGCCGAAGGGCGCCGACAGGGCGCCGATCCGCTCGTCGACGTCGTGGTCCTCGTGACCGCGGTCGGCCAGCCCGTGCCCGGAGACATGGACCGTCTCGTCGGGCCGCAGGGTGCCGGAGAAGACGCGCACCAGGGAGACCCGGCCGACGTACGGGTCGGACGTGGTCTTCACCACCTCGGCGACCAGCGGTCCGCCGGGATCGCAGGGCTTCAGCTCGCGCGCCCGGCCGTCGACGGTCGTCACGGCCGGCGCCTCCCGCTCCAGCGGGGTCGGGAAGCCCCCGGTGATCAGTTCCAGCAGTTCGACCGTGCCGATGCCCTGCCGGGCGCCCTCGGCCGCCGGGGCGGCGGCCAGCACCGGGAAGAACGCCCCGCGTGCGACGGCCCGCTCCAGGTCCTGCACCAGCGTCTTGATGTCGATCTTCTCGCCGCCGAGGTAGCGGTCCATGAGGGTCTCGTCCTCGCTCTCGGCGATGATCCCCTCGATCAGCCGGTTGCGGGCCTCCTCGATCCCCGGCAGCTGCTCGGAACCCGGCTCGGACTCCTTGCGCTCCCCGGACGCGTAGTCGAACAGCTTCTGCGACAGCAGCCCGGTCAGCCCGGTCACGGGCGCGTGCCCGTCGGGCCCCTGCGGGCCGTGCAGCGGCAGGTACAGCGGCAGCACCGCGTCGGGGTCGTCGCCGCCGAACGCCAGCGCGCAGCTCCGGGTCATCTCCTCGAAGTCGGCGCGGGCCGACTCCAGATGTGTGACGACGATCGCGCGCGGCATCCCGACGGCCGCGCACTCCTCCCACACCATCCGGGTCGAGCCGTCCACCTCGTCGGACGCCGAGACGACGAAGAGGGCCGCGTCCGCCGCGCGCAGACCGGCCCTGAGCTCTCCGACGAAGTCGGCGTATCCGGGGGTGTCGATGAGATTGACCTTGATGCCGTCCCATTCGACGGGCACCAGGGACAGCTGTACCGAGCGTTGCTGGCGGTGCTCGATGTCGTCGTAGTCGGACACGGTGCCGCCGTCCTCCACGCGGCCCGCCCGGTTCACTGCTCCCGCGGTCAGCGCGAGAGCCTCCACCAGAGTCGTCTTGCCCGATCCGGAGTGGCCGACCAGCACCACATTCCTTATGGACGCGGGGTGGTCGGCCGCCGTAGCCCTGCCGGCGGCTCCGGGGTGTGCGTTCGCCTTGTCGCCCATGGCCTTGCCTCCCGTGCACGGTGAGGTCACTGTGGGCGCGGGCATGCCGGAACTCCGCTCCCGGACCGAGTCCGGAGGCCCCCCACCGGTGGCGGCTCCGATGACGCCCGCGGTCCTTCGAGCTTTCCACTCCTGTCACGGTGCGTCCATACGGAGGACGGGATCGCGCCATCGGGCCGTGGCCGGGAAGCCGCGGTCCGGCCGTGGCCCGTACACCGTCGGCCGTGACACGGCCCGACGGCACCCGCCCGTCGCAGATGAGCGCGCGTGACTACGATGGGCCAGCCGGAGGTCAGCAGGGGCCGTCCGGCGACACCGACCCTCGGGAAGGCCATGCTGAACAAGTACGCGCGTGCATTCTTCACGCGTGTCCTCACACCGTTCGCCGCGTTTCTCATCCGGCGGGGCGTCAGCCCCGACACGGTGACGCTGATCGGTACCGCCGGCGTGGTGGCGGGCGCGCTGGTCTTCTACCCCCGGGGCGACTTCTTCTGGGGCACGATCGTGATCACCCTGTTCGTGTTCTCCGACCTCGTCGACGGGAACATGGCCCGCCAGCTCGGCCGCACCAGCCGCTGGGGCGCCTTCCTGGACTCCACCCTCGACCGGGTCGCCGACGGCGCGATCTTCGGCGGCTTCGCCCTCTGGTACGCGGGCGGCGGCGACGACAACACACTGTGCGCCGTCTCCATCTTCTGCCTGGCCAGCGGCCAGGTGGTGTCGTACACCAAGGCGCGCGGCGAGTCGATCGGCCTGCCGGTCGCCGTCAACGGGCTCGTCGAGCGCGCCGAGCGCCTGGTCATCTCGCTGGTCGCGGCCGGGGTCGCCGGCCTGCACGCGTTCGGCGTGCCCGGCGTCCAGTACCTGCTGCCCGTCGCGCTGTGGATCGTCGCCGTCGGCAGCCTCGTCACGCTGATCCAGCGCGTCGTCACGGTCCGCCGGGAGTCCGCGGAGGCGGAGGCGGCGGCGGAGGCGGCCGTGGCCGGGCACGGCAACGGCTCCCGGGGGAGCGGGGCCGCGAAGTGAACGTCCGGGAACGGCTGGCGGACGCGGTCTACGGGCTCGGCTGGAGCACCGTCAAGAAGCTGCCCGAACCGGTCGCCGTACGGCTCGGCCGGACCGTCGCCGACCTCGCCTGGAAGAAGCGCGGCAAGGGCGTCCGGCGCCTGGAGAGCAACTACGCGCGCGTGGTGCCCGACGCGAGCCCCGAGCGGCTGGCCGAGCTCTCGCGTGCGGGCATGCGCTCGTACCTGCGCTACTGGATGGAGTCCTTCCGGCTGCCGGCCTGGAGCGCCGAGCGGATCTGCGACGGCTTCGAGCCCGAGGGCATGGACCATCTGACGGACGCGCTCGCCTCCGGGCGGGGCGTGGTCCTCGCGCTGCCGCACATGGCCAACTGGGACCTCGCGGGCGCCTGGGTCACCACCAGGCTGCGGACGCCGTTCACCACGGTCGCCGAGCGCCTGAAGCCGGAGACGCTGTACGACCGTTTCGTCGCCTACCGCGAGGGCCTCGGCATGGAGGTCCTGCCGCACAGCGGCGGTACCGCCTTCGGCACCCTGGCCCGGCGGCTGCGCGACGGCGGCCTGGTCTGCCTGGTCGCCGAGCGCGACCTGTCCGCCTCGGGCGTCGAGGTGAAGTTCTTCGGCGACACCGCCCGGATGCCCGCGGGGCCGGCCCTGCTCGCCCAGCAGACCGGCGCGCTGCTGCTGCCGGTCACGCTCTGGTACGACGACTCCCCGGTCATGCGCGGCCGGATCCACCCCCCGCTCGACGTGCCCGAGACAGGTACGCGGGCCGAGAAGACGTCTGTCATGACACAGGCGCTGGCAGACGCCTTCGCCACCGGGATCGCCGACCATCCGGAGGACTGGCACATGCTCCAGCGTCTGTGGCTCGCGGATCTCGAACCCGCCCCTGCTCCGCCCGGAGGGTCCGCATGAGGATCGGGATCGTCTGCCCGTACTCCTGGGACGTCCCGGGCGGTGTCCAGTTCCACATCCGCGACCTCGCGGCGTACTTCATCGGGCTCGGCCACGAGGTGTCGGTCCTCGCGCCCGCCGACGACGACACCCCCCTGCCGCCGTACGTCGTCTCGGCCGGCCGCGCGGTCCCGGTGCCCTACAACGGCTCGGTGGCCCGGCTGAACTTCGGCTTCCTGAGCGCCGCGCGGGTGCGCCGCTGGCTGCACGACGGTCAGTTCGACGTGATCCACATCCACGAGCCGACCTCGCCCTCGCTGGGCCTGCTGGCCTGCTGGGCCGCGCAGGGGCCGATCGTGGCCACGTTCCACACGTCCAACCCGCGCTCCCGGGCCATGATCGCCGCGTACTCGATCCTCCAGGCCGCCCTGGAGAAGATCAGCGCGCGGATCGCCGTGAGCGAGTACGCCCGCCGCACCCTCGTCGAGCACCTCGGCGGGGACGCGGTGGTGATCCCCAACGGCGTCGACGTCGACTTCTTCGCCAAAGCCGAGCCCAGACCCGAGTGGCAGGGCGACACCATCGGCTTCATCGGCCGCATCGACGAACCGCGCAAGGGCCTGCCGGTCCTGATGCGGGCCCTGCCGAAGATCCTGGCCGCCCGCCCGGGGACCAGGCTGCTGATCGCCGGACGCGGCGACGAGGAGGCAGCGGTGGAGTCGCTGCCCGAGGAACTGCGCTCCCGGGTGGAGTTCCTCGGCATGGTCAGCGACGAGGACAAGGCGCGCTTCCTGCGCAGCCTCGACCTGTACATCGCCCCCAACACCGGCGGCGAGAGCTTCGGCATCATCCTCGTCGAGGCGATGTCGGCGGGCGCGCCGGTGCTCGCCTCCGACCTCGACGCCTTCGCCCAGGTCCTGGACCGGGGCGCGGCGGGCGAGCTGTTCGCCAACGAGGACGCCGACGCGCTGGCCGAGGCGGCCGTGCGGCTGCTGGCCGACCCGGCCCGCCGAGCCGAGCTGAGCGAACGCGGCAGCGCCCACGTACGGCGCTTCGACTGGTCGACGGTCGGCGCGGACATCCTGTCCGTGTACGAGACGGTCACGGCGGGCGCCGCCGCGGTGGCGGCCACGGACGAACGCGGCCCGGGCCTGCGCGCCCGCCTGGGCCTGGCCCGGGACTGACCCGGGCCCGACCTCGGCGAAACCGGCCGGCCGGACGC
>NZ_JBEOWS010000426.1:0-7365 GCF_040296125.1 Streptomyces sp. NPDC002265
GGGGGCTGGCCCGGGGGTCGGGTCCCGGCCTGTGCCCGGTGGGCTCTATACGGGCCCGGGATCCCTTCGCTCTCGGCCGCCCTTCCACCCGTACGACTGACGGGAAATCCCTTACGAATGACGGGAATCACGTAAGGCTGACGGGAATCCCGTACGGCCGACGGGACATCCCGTACGGCCGACGGGGCGTCCTAGCCCAGCCGTGACTCCAGTTCCGCCACGATCTCGTTCACGCCGACCGCCGTCTGCTCGCCGGACTCCATGTCCTTGAGCTGGACGACGCCCTCGGCGAGGTCGCGTTCGCCGAGGACCAGGGCGTAGCGGGCGCCCGAGCGGTTGGCGGCCTTCATCGCGGCCTTGAGGCCCTTGCCGCCGTAGGCGAAGTCGGCGGCGACGCCGTTCTTGCGCAGTTCGGTGACCTTGGCGAACAGGACGCGGCGCGCCTCCTCGCCGAGCGGGACGGCGAACACGCTGGTGGCCGCGGGGAGTTCGAGCTCGATGCCCTCGGCCTCCAGCGCCAGGACCGTGCGGTCGACGCCCAGCGCCCAGCCGACCGACGGCAGCGCGGGGCCGCCGATCATCTCGGACAGGCCGTCGTAACGGCCGCCGCCGCCGACCGCGGACTGCGCGCCCAGGCCGTCGTGGACGAACTCGAAGGTCGTGCGCGTGTAGTAGTCGAGACCGCGCACCAGCTTCGGGTCGTCCTCGAAGACCACGCCCGCCGCCGTGACCAGTTCGCGGACCTCCTCGTGGTACGCCTTGCAGGCGTCGCAGAGGTAGTCGCGCAGCAGCGGCGCCTCGGTCAGCTGCTTCTGGACGTCGGGACGCTTGTCGTCCAGGACGCGCAGCGGGTTGATGTCCGCGCGGCGCAGGGTGTCCTCGTCCAGGTCCAGGCCCCGCAGGAAGCTCTGGAGTGCCTCCCGGTACACCGGGCGGCACTCCTTGTCGCCCAGGCTGTTGAGCAGGATCCGGAAGTCGCGCAGGCCCAGCGAGCGGTACGCCTGGTCGGCCAGGATGATCAGCTCGGCGTCCAGCGCCGGGTCCTCGGCGCCGATCGCCTCGGCACCGACCTGGGAGAAGTGCCGGTAGCGGCCCTTCTGGGGGCGCTCGTAGCGGTAGTACGAGCCGGAGTACCAGAGCTTGACCGGCAGGTTGCCCGCCTTGTGGAGGTTGGCCTCCAGGGCGGCACGGAGCACGGAGGCGGTGCCCTCGGGGCGCAGGGCGAGCCGGTCGCCGCCCTTGGTCTCGAAGGCGTACATCTCCTTGGTCACGATGTCGGTGGACTCGCCGACACCGCGCGCGAAGAGCTCCACGTTCTCGAAGCCGGGTGTCTCGACGTAGCCGTAGCCGGAGCTGCGCAGGGGCGCGGCGATCGCCTCGCGGACCGCCAGGTAGACGGCGGAGTCCGGCGGGATCAGGTCGTAGGTGCCCTTGGGGGCTTGGAAGGTACTCACGGAAAAGTCTCTCGTCACATTCCTCGTCGGGGAGCGTCCACGCTCCCGAGGCCGGCCGCCAGCTGCCGCAGATACGGGTTGGCGGCACGCTCCTGGCCGATGGTCGTCTGGGGGCCGTGGCCGGACAGCACCACGGTCGAGTCGTCGAGCGGCAGGCACACGCGGGCCAGCGAGTCGAGCATCTCGGCCATGTCACCGCCGGGCAGGTCGGTGCGTCCGATGGAGCCGGCGAACAGCAGATCCCCGGAGAAGAAGACCGACGGGATGTCGGCGGTCTCGGGCATCCGGAAGGTCACCGACCCCTTGGTATGGCCGGGCGCGTGCGCGACGGACAGCTCCAGGCCCGCCAGCTCCAGCTTCGCGCCGTCGGTCAGCTCCTTGACGTCGTCCGGCTCGCCGACGGTCAGCTCGCCCATCAGTGGCATCCCGATGGAACGCCCGAGCGCCTTCTCGGGGTCGCTCATCATGTACCGGTCCTCGGGGTGGATCCAGGCCGGCACGTCGTGCGCGCCGCACACCGGGACGACCGAGGCCACATGGTCGATGTGGCCGTGGGTGAGGACGACGGCCACGGGCTTGAGCCGATGCTTCCTGAGCGTCTCCTCGACTCCTGCGGCGGCCTGGTGGCCCGGGTCGATGATCACGCACTCCTCGCCGGCGGCGGGGGCGACGAGATAACAGTTCGTCCCCCAAGCCCCGGCTGGGAACCCGGCAATGAGCACGATCGTCCTTCGTTGTGTCGATACGGGCGACTACGGCAGTGCTCAGAAGCCTACCGGCGCTGCCGAATCCTCAGCGAACCCATATACGGTACGGGGCACACGCAGGCGATCGGCACACCAGACGCGCGCGTCCCCGTGGGCGCTCGAGACGCATGAGGAGAAAACCCCGTGGTCACCCAGGAACAGCGGCGGCGGCAGCTCGCCCGGGAGAAGTTCTTGCGGCAGCAGCAGCGACGTACATCCGCCCGGCGCAAGTCGCGCGTTCGCAACTCGGTGATCGCGTCGGTCCTCGGCGTGATCCTGGTCGGCAGCCTCGCGCTGTACACGACCGGGGTCCTCAAGGGCGACGACGACAAGGTCAACGCGAGCGCCACCGCGTCCCCGAGCGCGAGCACGCCGAAGGACCCGTGCGAGAAGGCCGCCGCGGGCGCGGTCAAGACGGAGACCTGGAAGAAGGAGCCGGCGGTCACGATCGACAAGTCGGCGAAGTACACGATGAAGCTGGCCACGACGTGCGGCGACATCGACGTCGCGCTGAAGGCGTCGGCGGCCCCGCACACGGTGAACTCGTTCGACTTCCTCGCCGGCAAGGGCTACTTCGACCACACCAAGTGCCACCGGCTCACCACCAACGGCATCTACGTGCTTCAGTGCGGTGACCCGCAGGGCACCGGTACCGGCGGTCCCGGCTACACGATCCCGGACGAGAACCTGAAGGACGCGAGCCTGAAGAACAACGTCTACCCGGCGGGCACGGTCGCGATGGCGAACCAGTACGACGCCAGCTCGGGCCAGGGACGTCACACCGGCGGCAGCCAGTTCTTCCTCGTCTACCAGGACAGCCAGCTTCCCCCCAACTACACACCGTTCGGTACGGTGTCCGAATCGGGGCTGAAGGTACTGAAGAAGATCGCCGCCGCGGGCGAGAACACGGGGGCCGGGGACGGGGCCCCGAACGCGACCGTCGTCATCAACAAGGCGACCGTCGCGAAATCCTGATGACCAGCACGGCCAGCTCCGAAATTTCGGCCGCGCTGGATGCGGACAGGCAACCCGCTGGTCGCCTATGTTGGCCGTGACGAAACTGTGGACGATGCCCGGGCGCCAAGGCCCCCGCAGGCATCATGTGGAGGAGGCGCTGTGAGCAGCGACCCGTGGGGCCGCGTCGACGAGACGGGGACCGTGTACGTGCGTACGGCCGACGGCGAGCAGGTCGTCGGCTCCTGGCAGGCAGGCTCTCCTGACGAGGCGCTGGCCTACTTCGAGCGCAAGTACGAGGGCCTGGTTGTGGAGATCGGCCTCCTCGAGAAGCGAGTCCAGACCACCGATCTGTCCGCCAAGGACGCGCAGACGGCCATCGACCATCTGCGCGAGCAGGTCGAGGCCCATCACGCGGTGGGTGATCTGGAGGCGCTGCGGGGCCGTCTGGACAAGCTGGTGGCGACGGTCGAGTCGCGGCGCGAGGAGCGCAAGCAGCAGCGCGCCAAGCAGTCCGACGAGGCACGGCACGCCAAGGAGGCCCTGGTCACCGAGGCGGAGGAGCTGGCGCAGTCCGATCAGTGGCGGGCCGCCGGCGAGCGGCTGCGGTCCCTGGTGGACACCTGGAAGGGGCTGCCGCGGCTCGACCGCAAGTCGGACGACGAGCTGTGGCACCGCTTCTCGCACGCACGGTCGGCGTTCTCCAAGCGGCGCAAGGCGCACTTCGCGCAGCTCGACGCGCAGCGCGAGGACGCCCGCCGGGTCAAGGAGCGGCTGGTCGCCGAGGCCGAGGCGCTGTCCGGCTCGGCCGACTGGGGTCCGACGGCGGCCCGCTACCGCGAGCTGATGGCGGAGTGGAAGGCCGCGGGCCGGGCCCAGCGCGAGCACGAGGACGACCTGTGGAACCGCTTCCGTGGTGCCCAGGACGTCTTCTTCGCCGCCCGCAGCTCGGTGTTCGCCGAGCGGGACGCCGAGCAGTCGGAGAACCTGAAGCTGAAGGAGGAGCTGGCCGAGGAGGCCGAGAAGCTCCTGCCGGTCGGCGACCTGAAGGCGGCACGCGCGGCCTTCCGCTCGGTCAACGAGCGCTGGGAGGCCATCGGTCACGTCCCGCGGGACGCGCGGCCGAAGGTCGAGGGCCGGATGCACGCCGTCGAGCGGGCCATCCAGGAGGCCGAGGAGAACGAGTGGCGCCGGACCAACCCGGAGGCCCGTGCGCGGGCCGAAGGGCTGACCGGTCAGCTCCAGGCCGCCGTCGACAAGCTGCGCGGCCAGATCGAGCAGGCGCGCGCCCAGGGCAACACCGCCAGGGCGGAGAAGCTCGGGCGGGAGCTGGAGGGCCGTCAGGCGCTCCTGGACCAGGCGCTGAAGGGTCTGCACGAGTTCGGCGGCTGACCCGAACCGCCCCGTAGTGACCGGAGGCCCCCGTACCTTGCGTACGGGGGCCTCCGCTGCGTCTGCGGTGCGCTTTTCTACGGCCGGCGGGCCGAGGTCACCCGGTAGACGTCGTAGACGCCCTCCACGCCCCTGACCGCCTTCAGGACGTGCCCCAGGTGCTTGGGGTCGCCCATCTCGAAGGTGAAGCGAGAGGTGGCGACGCGGTCGCGGGAGGTCTGCACGGCCGCGGAGAGGATGTTGACGTGCTGGTCGGACAGCACCCTGGTGACGTCCGACAGCAGCCGCGAGCGGTCCAGCGCCTCGACCTGGATGGCGACCAGGAAGACCGAGGACTGGGTGGGCGCCCACTCGACGTCGAGGATGCGCTCGGGTTCGCGGGACAGCGACTCCACGTTGACGCAGTCGCTGCGGTGGACCGAGACGCCGCTGCCCCGGGTGACGAAGCCGATGATCGGGTCGCCGGGCACCGGTGTGCAGCAGCGGGCCAGCTTGACCCACACGTCGTCGACGCCCTTGACCACCACACCCGGGTCGGCGTTGGAGCGGCGCTTGCGGCTGCGGCCGCGCGCGGGCGGGACGCTCTCGTCGATCTCCTCGGTGGCGGCCTCCTCACCGCCGAGGGCCTGGACGAGCTTCTGTACGACGTTCTGCGCGGCGACATGCCCCTCGCCGATCGCCGCGTACAGCGACGAGATGTCGGGGTAGCGCATCTCGTGGGCGAGCGTGACGAGCGAGTCGCCGGTCAGGATCCGTTGGATGGGCAGGTTCTGCTTGCGCATCGCGCGGGCGATGGCGTCCTTGCCCTGCTCGATCGCCTCGTCGCGGCGCTCCTTGGAGAACCAGGCGCGGATCTTGTTGCGGGCGCGCGGCGACTTGACGAAGTTCAGCCAGTCCCGGGACGGCCCGGCGCCGGCCGCCTTGGACGTGAAGACCTCCACCAGGTCGCCGTTGTCCAGGGTCGATTCCAGCGGTACGAGGCGTCCGTTGACGCGGGCTCCTATGGTGCGGTGGCCCACCTCGGTGTGCACCGCGTACGAGAAGTCCACAGGTGTGGCGCCGGCCGGCAGCGCTATCACGTCGCCCTTCGGCGTGAAGACGAAGACCTCGTTGCGCGACAGGTCGAAGCGCAGGGACTCCAGGAACTCGCCGGGGTCCTCGGTCTCCTTCTGCCAGTCGAGGAGCTGGCGCAGCCACGCCATGTCGTTGAGGTGGTCGTCCTTGCCGGTGCTCCTCGGCGCGTCCGAGCGCACCTTGGAGGCTCCGGCGACGGCCTCCTGCTTGTACTTCCAGTGCGCGGCGATGCCGTACTCGGCGCGGCGGTGCATGTCGAACGTACGGATCTGGAGTTCGACGGGCTTGCCGTTGGGGCCGATGACCGTCGTGTGCAGCGACTGGTACATGTTGAACTTGGGCATCGCGATGTAGTCCTTGAACCGGCCGGGGACCGGGTTCCATCGCGCGTGCACCGTGCCGAGCGCCGCGTAGCAGTCGCGGACGGTGTCCACGAGGACGCGGATGCCCACCAGGTCGTAGATCTCCGCGAAGTCACGGCCGCGGACGATCATCTTCTGGTAGACGCTGTAGTAGTGCTTGGGCCGGCCGGTGACGGTCGCCTTGATGCGGGCGGCGCGCAGATCGGACTGGACCTCGTCGGTCACTATGGCCAGATACTCGTCACGCTTCGGTGCCCTTTCGGCCACCAGCCGTACGATTTCGTCGTACATCTTGGGGTAGAGAATCGCGAAGGCGAGGTCCTCCAGCTCCCACTTGATGGTGTTCATGCCCAGGCGATGGGCGAGCGGCGCGTAGATCTCCAGGGTCTCGCGCGCCTTCTTCTCCTGCTTCTCGCGCTTGAGGTAGCGCATGGTGCGCATGTTGTGCAGACGGTCGGCGAGCTTGATGACGAGGACGCGGGGGTCCTTGGCCATCGCGACGACCATCTTGCGCACGGTCTCCGCCTGCGCGGCCTCGCCGAACTTGACCTTGTCCAGCTTGGTCACGCCGTCGACGAGCAGGGCGACGGTGTCGCCGAAGTCGCGGCGCAGCTGGTCGAGGCCGTACTCGGTGTCCTCGACCGTGTCGTGCAGCAGACCCGCCATCAGCGTGGCCGGATCCATGCCCAGCTCGGCCAGGATGGTGGTGACGGCCAGCGGATGGGTGATGTACGGGTCGCCGCTCTTGCGCTTCTGGCCGCGGTGCCAGCGCTCGGCGACCTGGTAGGCCTTCTCAATCTGGCGCAGCGTCGAGGTCTCGATCTTGGGGTCGTTGCTGCGCACTATCCGCAGCAACGGCTCCAGCACCGGGTTGTAGGGGTTGGCGCGCTGGACGCCGAGGCGGGCGAGGCGGGCCCGGACGCGGTTGGAGGAGCCGGAGCGGGAGGACTGCCCGGACGTCGGACGCACAGCGGACGCGGTCCCGGCGCGCTCGGGCGCGGCCGGTTTGGGACGCGCCTGCTCGGCCGGCCTCTCGGCGGGCGCGGAACGGTCGTGCTCCACCGCCCGCCGGGCGTCGTTCTTCGCGTGCGGCGGGGGCGTCGCCGTGGTGCCCGGGGCGGGCTCGGGCTTGGCGGCGGTCAGGTGCTGGGCCTCGTCTGCCAAGAGGACTCCTCGTGCGCGATCCGGGTCCCCCGGTCAGGCTCCGGAACACCCATCGTAGCGATCCTCGGCTCCGGGATCGCCTTCAGGCCGATGTGAGGGCTTTGTACCCGAGAAACGCATGAGGCGGGCGCCGGATTCCTCCGGGCCCGCCTCGATGCCGTTCGCCGTCGGCCGGACGGCGGTCAGACGGTGATCAGAGCCTCCAGCGGGGCTCCGTCC
>NZ_JBEOWS010000427.1:0-7261 GCF_040296125.1 Streptomyces sp. NPDC002265
CTCTTTCCCAACACCCGCTCTTCCTATATATCTCTCCGGGGGTGTGCTTCTCGCCCGCCGCTACACTGGCGGGGGGCACGCCGCTGGGGGGCCACGGTTGGGCGGCGGCCCCCCGGCGCGCCCCGCCCACGGAGCTGTCGTGCATGGTCGGCAACCCGGGCCGGGGATGCAGCCGAGTCGCTGTCCTTGCCAGCGGGGCCAGTTGAGGGAAGAGCGCGGTCACGTCGAACGGCCGCGGCGGGGTGGTGAAACTCAATCTGGCTCCCGATGACCCGAACTGAGGTGTGATCAGTTACCGAGGTTGTACAACCCGGTGTTCTTCAGGGTGTTGGTGACATAGACATTGGGGAACAGCTCCTCGGTCGTCCCGTCCGCCCGTTCGATGTTAGCGCTCATGGTGACTCCCACCGGGATCGTGCTGGTGTCGTCGTTGTAGACGGGCGTCACCTGGTAGAAGATCGCGTCGTCCGGTCCGAAGAGGGAGACAGAGCCCTTGATCAGATTCTGCGCCATGCTTTCGTAGGTTCGCATGCTGGGCGTGCCGGTGTTCATCCCTGCCTGCCAGCACGGGACGAGATTGACCTGAATACCCCTTCCACCGGTGACTTTCGGGATCAGGTGACACCGGGCCAGCCCGTTGGTGAGCGAGTTGTCGGTCTTGAATTTCTGCGCGTCCTGCCAGCCCGGGATGTCCCCCTGCGCATCGGTGCCCTCGGGGACCGACCTGTCCAGGCATGCCTGTGCCTGGGTCGGCCGGTTTCCGGCCGGGCCGAGCGGGTCGGTCGTCTTGTTGACGTGGGCGACCGGTTCGGTGGTGTTCAGGATCCACCCGGCACCGTTGGGATCCGCATTGATCGGCGTGGTGTCCAGGCAGCGGGCGTGCGGGCCGGTGTCCGGCAGCGAGAACGTCAGCTCGAACTGGTCGGCGTCGATCACCCGCTGGTTCTTGAAGCCGTCGGCGAGCTGGTTGTCGGCGTACTGCTTCTCGGCGGGCGTGACATGGGCCTGCACGCAGGGTGAGGTGCGGTCCAGGTTACGGGCGTCGTTCAGGACGTAGGTGTCCCATTCGCCGTTGCCGAGGTTGGGGATCACCTTGACGCACTGCGCGCCGGCGGCGCCGCCTTCCTTCGCCTCGCCGAAGGGGAAGTCACCGCAGGAGTCGTTCTCGACGAGCTCCGTCTCGGGCGTGAAGCCGCCGCACGTGCTGGCGGTGCGGTTGGCCACGCCGCTCGTCGACCGGGTCAGCGGCTTGCCCTGCTTCCCCCAGCCGCCGTCGAGGTTCTGCTGCGCCCACGCATAGGCGGCCACGGCGCCGCCGGTGTCGGAGGCCGTCGCGCTCATCGGCACGACGGGCATGATCGAGGGAATGACACAGCCCGCCGTCGAGGTGCCCCCGACCGCGTTGTCGCAGCGGATCTTGCGCGGGTTGTCCCACGAGGCGTTGGGGTCGATGGCCGTGGCGCCCGGGGAGGTCACGTACATCTTGTACGAGGTGAGGAATTGCGCGACGGCGCCCGCCGCGGGGGACGAGGAGTACGTGACGGTGCCGGTGAGGGACTGTCCCTCGACCAGGTCGCTGACGTACCAGGGCGCGGTCTTCGTCGCCGTGCAGCCGGTTCCGCAGGCGGCACGGAACTTGGCGCTGAGGGCGACGACCTCGCCTTGCGCGGCGGTCATCGTCACGGTGACCTGCTCGCTCCACGTCGTGCCGCTCGCGGGCAGTGACGCACTGGTGGAGACCGTCAGGGTGGCGCGCCCGAGCTCCGCGCCGTTGCTGTCGCGCAGGAGGTAGAGGACGTTTATCCCACTCACGCAGTAACTGAACCGCTCGTAGGAGTAGTTGCCGGGGGTGACGGAGCAACTGGCGGCAGCGGCAGAAGCGGCAGCAGCAGTGGGGGTGGCGGAAGTGGCGGCAAGGCTCTGCGGCTGTGCCGTGGTACGCGCGGCCGGGGCGGGGCTGGTGCTCACACACGCCTCGACGGCGCCCGCCCTGCGCTCCTTCGAGCCCGCCTTCGTGGCCTCACAGCGTTCCCCTGACTGCTTGGGGAAGGCGCTGGTGGCGGAGGCGGGAGCGACGGCCCGGTTTGCCCGGTCGACCCTTTCCACCTGCCGCGGCTTCTCGTTCGTGGTCTGCTGTGCCGTGGCCGTGCCCGCCGTGGTGAGTCCCAGCGTCACCGCGGTCAGTACGGCCAGTACGGTCGACCGGGCCCGTATTCGGGCCGCGCCTCTGGGGCGTATCTCATGCATGTACGTCAGATCTCTCTTCCTTGATTCTTTGTCTTGGTGACAGGGGGGAAGGGGGGCACCGCACATGCAGTGCCCCCCGAAGGGCGTGACGGGTGGCCTGCGCCCTACCGCGTCAGGGCCGGACGAAAGCGACGCACTCGTCAGGCGACCAGGTCGTAGAGACGCTTGGTGATGGTGGAGGCCCCGTCCTCGACAACGCCCGCGATCTTGCCCACGACAGGCTTGACGAGAGTGCTGGCGGGCTTGGCAGCCGCGCCCAGCGCCTTGCTCACGCCGAAGGTGACCAGGCTCAGGCCGGTGCTTGCGGCGGACCACCCGAACTCGCTGCTGGTGAAGCCGTGTTCGATGCCGGTGAAGACAGTGCTGATGGCGCTCGCACCCACGGAGACGTCGGCGAAGAAGCCGGCCGCGACGAAGGCCGGCGGGAAGACGAAGCCTGCGAGAGTGCAGCCTGCGGCCAGGAAACCGGCACCGATGCTGACCGCGTTGGCCGCGTCGGCGTACCACTGGGCGTCGTTCCACCACTCGTCGGAGTCGGCGGGGTCCTTGGTGCCGTTGGGGTTGACCTGGTTGTTCCGGTCGTTGGCGGCGGGGTCGTTCTTGGCGTCGCGGTCCGCCTTGGCCCTCTCGGCGGCCAGCTTGGCCGCGATGGCCAATTCGGCCTGGTGCTTCTCGGCGGCGATCCGCTTGGCGTCGGAGTACGCGGCGGCGGCCTCCTTCGCGTCCGCCTGCGCGGCGAGCTTGGCGGCACGGGCGGCGTTGGCCGAAGTCTGGGCGTCGGCGGAGGACTTGAGGGCGGCACGCGCCGAGTCGATCGCCTTGTTGGCCGCGTAGTTGGCTGTACGCGCCGCGCCACGGGCGGTCGCGGCGGCCGCCTTCGCCTTGTCGGCGGAAGCCTGGGCGTCAGCCGCCGACTTGTCGGCGGCGTCCGCGTTCGCTCGCGCCTCGTCCGCGTAACTGTCGGCCTTCTTGGACGAGTCGAGCGCCTTGTTCGCCCACTCCTGGGCCTTGGCGGCGTCGTTACGGGCGTCAGCGGCGGCCTTCGACGCGAGCTCCGCGTTCTGCTGCGCCTGGTAGGCGATCTTCGAGGCGGCGGCGATCGCACCGCGGATCGCGGCGACATGGGTGGCCGTGTCGTAGTCGAGCTGGGCCGTCTGGAACTGCACCACGGAGATGAAGTTGCGGAGCATCCACGCCGGGCCCTCGAGGGCGACCTCGGCGTAGGCCTGGGTGAAGGCGCCACCGGTGGAGATGAGCTGGCCGGCGAGGACCTTGTCGTCCTCCTCCTGCGCCAGCGGGTAGGCCTCGTCGAAGAAGTAGTTGAGGGATTCGGTGGTGTTCTTGTCGAGTGCGTCGTTGGCGGCCTTGGTGACGGCCTTGCCCGCGCCATCCTTGAGGATCTTGCCGATCGCGACGCGCAGCTCCTCGTCGGAGGCCTTCTTTATGCCGATGGTGAGGAAGTCGCCGACGGCCGTGGAGGTGGAACTCGCAAGGGCAACCTGCGCGGCCTGGGCGATCGCCGGTGCGGCGACCGTCGCCACGTGGAGAGCGGTCTCGCGGTCGTCCTGGGCCTCGGCGAGGGCCCGGTCGAGGTCGATCCAGGCGAAGATGTCGTCGTCGGAGCCCGCCAGGGCGTGCTGGGCGGCCTGCCGGGTCCAGGCGCCCCGGGCCTCGAGCAGGCCGATCGCGGCCTGGCGCCCCACGGTCGCGGCGACTTCCATGTCGCCGGAGTACAGCGCCTGTTCGGCCCTCGAGGTGAGGTCCTTGATGTCCTGGGTGGTGCGTTCCGCCAGGAGCCGCTTGTCGCGGGCGTCGGACAGCTCGTCCGCCTCGACGGAGGCGAGCAGCTGCGCCTCCTCCATCGCCTGCTGCTTGTCCTGCTCAAGGGTCTGGGCCTCGGCGGCGCGGGCGTTCTGCTCCACCGTGACGGCGTCGGAGACGGCCTTGGTGGCGACGTTCGCGGCCTTCACGGCCGCATCGGCGTGCGCGGTCGACTTGTTGGCGTAGTCGATGGCCTGGCCCGCGTACTTCACGGCCTCCTCGGCCGCGGCCGCCGCATTGTCGGCGTGGTCGGCGGCGGAGTTGGCGGCGTCGCGGGCGGTGCGGGCCGCGGCGGCGGCAGTGCCGGCCAGCGCCTGTGCGGTGGACGCCGCGTTGGTGGCACGGTTGGCGGCAGCGGTGGCGATCGCGGCCTGGCGCTTGGCCTCGGCGGCCTCCGACTGGGCGACACCGGCGGCGACGGCGGCCTGGGCGGCGGCCGTGGCGGCGGCGGCCGCGTTGCGTGCGGCGGAGGCGGCGGCGTTGCCGGCGGTCGCGGACGCATCGCCGGCGATGGCAGCCTTGTTGGCGGCCGCGGCGGCGCTACGGGCCTTGGCCGCCGCGTTCCTGGCGGCGACCGCGGCGTCCTTGGCCGCCGCCGTCTTGGTCGCGTCCTTGGAGGCGGCGATCGCGGCCTTGTAGGCGGCGGCTGCGGCGCTGCCCGCCTTCGAGGCGGCCTGAGCGGCGCCGGTGGCCGCCCAGGAGGCGCGGCGGGAGGCATTCACCGCGGCGTTGGAGGCGTTGATGGCGTTGCGTGCGGCGTCCGCCGCGCCCTTCGCCGCGCTCGCCGCCTTGCGGGCCGCCGCCCCCGACTTCTGCACGTCGTTCTGGGCGGCGGTCGCCTCGGCAGCGGCCTTCTCGGCGGCTTCCTTGGCCTTCCCGGCGGCGGTCGAGGCGCGGGCCGAGGCCTCCACGGCCAGGTTGGTCTCCTGTTCGGCGAGCTTGCCCTCGCGCTCGACGACGGCCACCAGCTCCTCGATGGTCGCCGACTCCTGGTCACGGGCGCGCGCGATGTGCTGGCCGGTCTCGATGAACCACTGCACGTCGCCCGCGGCGCCGTCGAGGGCACGGCTCGCGTACTTCTGCACCTCCGGGCCGGCGGTCACCAGCATGGCGCTGACCTGGACCCTGGTGTCCTCCAGGCGCGAGTCGTACTGGCTGTCGGTGAGGAAGGCGGTGAGAGCCGGATTGGTGCCGGTGTTGAGGGCGGCGTTGGCGCTGCGTACCACCGCCTTGCCGCCGGTGGACGAGACGGTGGTGGTGGCGACCTGGAGGTCTTCGAGGATGGCCGGTCTGAAGCCTTGCTGCAGGAATGCTGCGATCGCGGCGTCGCCGTTCTCGAGGGCGGCGACGGCCTCCCGGCGCAGGCCCTTGCCCGCACGGTCCAGGCTGCGGACGATCGCCACCCGGTTGTCGTCCACGGTCTGCCTCGGCAGCGTCTCGGCGAGGAAGGTCTGGATGTCGGCGTCCGACCCGTAGAGGGCCACGGCGGCGGCGGCCTTGACGCCCTTGCCGCCGGTCAGCCACGCCCTGACGACCTTGGCGCGCTCGGTGTCCGGCAACGGCACCGGGTCGGGTGCGGTGCCTTCGGTGGCAGCGGCGGTGGCCGGTATCAGGACGGAAGGGGCGGCCGCGACGGCGGTCGCGGCGGCGAGCGCGCCGAGCACGCGGCGTCGGCTCCAGAAAGCTGTCTGCATAAGGGGATTTCCTCGCGTGAGAAGTGGGATGAGCACCGCTGAAAGCGCGCGGGCAGGATCCGGCACGGGTATACGTGGAAACGTCAGTGAATGACGGCGACCCTACCAACTCGCCACAGTTAGAGCAGAGTTAAAAAACCGGATCCCTCCTTACAGGCAACCCTTCGGGGTGGCGAACGCCACACCTGACGTGTCATCAAGGTCACGTGTTATAGCAGGTGATGACGGTTGGTCGACGCTTCAGACCTGTGCTGTCATGGTTGCGTTCGTGAAGGCCATGCAGCTCTACAACCCTCGCATCGAGAGGTCGGGCGGGCCTTTGTGAAATAGCTGTGAATCCCTCGATATGAAGGGTGTCCCGCAGGCCTGCCATTCCGCTTCGAGGCGCGGAGTGCGCCGAGGGGTCATGGTGTGGTGGCGGCGAGGAAATCGACTTGCTGCGCACGTTCTTGACGCTGCGGCGGCAGGCGTAGATGCCGTACTCGCCGCGACCGCTGGTGACCTCGCCCCGCCGAGCCGGAAGGCCGGCATGGCGAGCGTCCCGCGTCACTGGATGAACCTCCCGAGGACGTTCAAAAAGCGCCCAGGGTAGGGGTAAGCGGCACAAGGTTCCCATGTTCCCCCCGAAACAGGTGTCGATGTCATCGATTACCGGCGGAAGGATTGCACAGATCGCGCGGGTGAATTCACGCCCAGGGCAAACGCGTCCGATTTATCCCGCATGGCGCGTGTGTGCGTTGTACGAGCGGGAGGGAGTGTGAGGGAGTGGTGAAGGTGCCTGGGGGCACAGGATCGTCCGTTGCCGATCCATCATCGGATGTTTGCACTCTGATTGCGCGCGGCATGCGGGGTGTTCACGGTGAGGTGGTCTGCGTCACGGCAAGAGCTGGGCTTATGTCCACTTCTGTGTAGAACACGACGGCTGGACAAAGCATGGATCATGAGATTTCATGGCGCGGTCAAAGGATTCCCGTCTGGGATGCACAAGCGCTTTCGCGGTCCATTGCCCGAGCGGCTTGATGCCTCCCCGACCCCTGATCGCATCGTGCGACGAGGCGGGTGGACGGGACTTTGAATGGCTGTCTGGGGGCGGGGCGCCGGGGTTCCACAGGGGGGGTGAGCTCATGGGTATGCGTTTGCAAGCTGTTGCTTTGTTATGCCGAGAGTCTTTTTTCCGCACATCCTTGAACCCGTCCTCGCCGCTGGAAACGGCTTCAATGCCCGCCTTTCATTCCGCGTTCCGGAGTTTCCCGGGACCGACGACGAAGGCTGTGGATCAGGACTGTGATGAAGGCACGTGTGCGTACCGCGCTTCAGGCGCGGCCGGGCCGCGGGAGACTTGTGCGGCGTGTGGTGGGACTGGCGGCAACGGCCGCCCTGGGTTTGCTCGTTGTGACGCAGGGCCTGCCGGGCGCTTCCGCCGGGGCGAGTGCGTCGGGCGCCGATGTGGCTCCGGTCGCGGGCGAGGCCCCGGGCTATGCGGTGGAGGACTTCGCCTA
>NZ_JBEOWS010000428.1:0-7205 GCF_040296125.1 Streptomyces sp. NPDC002265
AGGATGCCCACGGCGGCCGTGATCAGCCGGGGTTGTCCGCCGGTGAGGCGCAGACCGGCCACCGTGGCGGCGCACAGGGCTCCCGGCAGCAGCGCGAGCAGGACCCAGTCCGCGCGGGGCCGGGTGGCCGCGGCGGTGAGCGGACGCGGCGGCTCCTCGTCGGTGCGGGGAACCCGGGCGTACATCTCCTCGGCGAGGGAGAAGACGTCCCGGTGACGGAAGCGGGCGGCGGTCCGGTCGGTGACGCCGTGCGCCTCAAGACCGGCCGCGATCTCCAGCGGGTCCACGGCCCGTTCGCACAGGTCGCGGTGACGGTGCATCAGGGCCTTGACGGGGTCGGCCGCGCCACGGCGGGGACCGGCCGACTCGGTCAAGGCGCTCATGCCGACCGTGACTCCGCCGGAGCGTCCACCGCCACCCGGTACGCCGTCGGCCGGCCCGCCGCCACCCGGCAGGCCCTCGACCGGTCCGCCGCCGCCCGGCCGGCCGCCCGACCAGCCGACCGGTACGCCTTCGACCGGTACGGCGTCGGCCAGTACGTCACGGGCGAGTACGTCACCGACCTGCACGGTGGAGTCGGGCGCCTCGGCGGGCGTTCCGGCGGCGGCCGCCGTGCTCGTCCCGTCCGGTGTTCCGGAGCGGCCGTCCGGTCGCGTCGGCCCGTTCATCGCGCCTCCTCCGTCGTGGCCGGGCCGGCCACCGGGGCCGTCGGCCGCACCGGCGTTCCCACGGCCCAGCCGGGACCGCCCCGCGCGGCGATGCGCGAGGCCCGTCCCGTCCAGCGGCCGGGCAGCCGGGCCTCGGCGGGGACGGCGAACGGCAGCGGCTCCCCGGTGCGGTCGAGGGCGGCCCGGTCGACCGGGGAGCGCGAGAGGATCTCCAGGTAGATGCCGTGGAACGCCTTGACGTTCTGCTCGACGGTGAACAGTTCGAGCGCCCGCGCGCGGGCCGCCGCGCCCAGGCGTGCACGGCGCTCGGGGTCGCGTAACAGGGTCACGCACGCCTCGGCGAGCGCCCGCGGATTGCGCGGGGGTACGACGAGCCCGGTGCCGCCGATGACCTCCACCACCGCGCCGACGTCGGTGGAGACCGTGGCGCGGCCGCAGAGCATGGCCTCGACGAGACCGACGGGGAAGCCCTCGACGACGCTCGACAGAACGGTCACCCCGCCGGCCGCGTACGCCTCCGCGACGGTGGGCGTCTCCGGGCCGCCGATCTCCTCGAAGGAGACCGGGTTGTCGCCCATGGCGTACGGGCCCTCCGCCTCGTCGGGGAAGAGCTGCGCGGCCAGCATCCGGCAGTGCCCCAGATAGGCCTCGCCCTCAGGCCCGACGGCCGCCGCGACGATGCGCAGCCGGGTCTTCGGCGCCTCCTTGCGGACCTCGGCGAAGGCGTGCAGCAGGGAGACCAGGTCCTTGGCCGGTTCGACGCGGCCGACCCACACCAGCGTGTCCGGGTCGGCGCAGTCGGGCGCCTCGCCCACCTCCGCGAAGCGCGAGGCGTCCATGCCCGGGTAGACGGTGCGCAGCTTGTCCCGGTCGGCGCCGCAGCGCTCCTGCCAGCGGCGGGCGTGCGCGTTGCCGGGGGTGACACAGGCGGCCTGCCGGTAGACCTCGGTGGCGAGCATGCCGTGGAAGGCGGCGAGCAGGGACCGTACGCAGGGCACGGTCGTGGCGGTCGGGCCCGCGCCGGAGGCCAGATAGTGCGTGCGCAGCCGGACGCCGTACTCGGTGACCAGCAGCGGCATGCCGAAGAAGTGCCGGGCGGCCAGTCCGACCAGGGCCGCGGCTCCGCCGGAGGCGGCGTGGCACAGATCGGCCGAGCCGAGTGCGTCGTCCCCGTACCAGTCGAGCGAGAGGGGGCGCAGCGCGTGTTCGAGGCGCGCGGCGACGGCGAGCAGATCGGGTACCCGCGCCTCGCGCGCCGGGCGTGCGGCACCGGGCGCTCGGCAGGCGCGCTCCAGGGCGCGTACGGCGCGCTCGGAGCGGAGCGCCCCCGGCAGTCCGCCCTCGTCGCGGGCGAGTTCGGCAAGTCCGTACAGCGCCCTGCTGAAACGGTCCGCCTCAAGGGCGCGGATCTCCCCGGAACGGTGGGGGAGGTTCTCCGACGGCTGCCGGGTGCCCTCCGGCACGCCCGCGCACAGGGCGGCCGCGAGTTCCCCGAAGTACTCGTCGAAGCGCCGGCGCGCACGGCGCCCGTACCCCGCCCCGTCGCCTCCCGCCGTCCACAACGGCGCCGTACGCACCCGGTCGACCTGCGGGGGGAGCTCGACCCAGCCCTCGTTCACCTGGTGCTCGCCGCGGCTGAGCGCGTAGAGGTCGAACTCGTGCTGCCGGAGCCCGCGTACGAGCCGGTCGCACCAGAGACTGGCGTCACCGCTCAGATACGGATAGCCACCCTCCGTAAGCAGTCCGATGCGCACGAGTGCACCCCCGATCTCCCGTATGGGGAGCCGCCGTTGACTCGACGGCTCGCAGCGGGAAGAACGTAAGCGGACAAGGCGGTGGCGTGATGGACGGTTGTCCGTCGCGCCACCAAAAGGGGTGAACGGTCGTAACTTTCCCGTGCGGGTCGCGTTCCGTCGCGCTAAGAGTTCATTCGGACGCGTGACGTCACATATGGACGGGTCCCCGTGGCGCGGGTCGGCCGCGAGCGCCCCCGCGAAGGAGCGTGGGAGGCAGGGTCCTGGAGGGCCGTACGTGCAGCCCGGCCCGCCCCCGGAAGGCGTCCGTCACCCGTTGGGTCAGTCGGCGGGTCAGCCGTACGTCAGCCGTTGGGATAGGCCCAGGGGTTGGGCTTGCACGTGATGCCGTCGTGGTCGAGGAACTTGGTCTGCTGCTGCATGACCGGGGCGAGCTCGCCGTCCTTGCCGCACTTCACATGGCTGTAGCCGAGGCGGTGGCCGACCTCGTGGTTGATCAGCATCTGGCGGTAGGGGTGGATCGCGTCACCGTAGGTCTTCGAACCCTGCGCCCAGCGATAGGCGTTGATCATCACGCGTTCCGTGGAGGCCGAGTCGCACGAGACGTTGTCCTCGGTGGTGTCCAGGCCGGACTTGGCGCACCAGACGGCGGTGGTGCCGGGGCTGGCGAGGGTGATGACGAAGTCGGGCTTGCCCGAGTCGATCCGTTCGAAGGTGCGGGCGCCGTCGTGGGCCCAGCTCCGGTCGTCGTTGAGGGTCTTCTGCACGGCCTGCGCGAAGAGTTCGCCGTCGAGACCGAGCCCCTGTTCCACGTCGACGCGGTAGGTGTACTTCCTGCCCTTGCCCGGCGCCTTGTCGACCCCGGGGACCGTTTCGAACTTCCCCGAGCCCTTGAGCGTGGCGCTCAGGGGGTACTTCTGGGCCATCTTCTGCGCGTACGTCAGCGGCACCACCGGGGGTGACGCGACGTCGTCGGGCACCGCGGAAGGCGCGGAGCCGCCTGCCGGGCCGGTGAGGGACTGCGACCGTACGGCGCTGTCGTCGTCCTGGTGGCCGGTGACCTGGCCGGCCACGACGACGGCCAGCACGGTGGTGACGGCGGCGGCCGCTATGCCGGCGAAGGCCCGGCCCTTGACCCGGCCCTCCCGCGTGGGCTCACCCGACGGCGGCGCGTCGTCGTCCGCCACGTCACCGACGGTCCCGGCGCCCGTGCCGACACCGGTGACGGCACCGCCGCCCGTGGCGGTCCGCAGGGTGCCACCGGCCCGGCCGGCACCGCGGACGTACGGATCCGTGGCGAGCGCGGAGGCGGTGGCGCGGGGCGCGAAGACGTCGTCCTCGGTGAAGGCGTCGAGGTACTCCTGCCGCGGGCCCGATGTGGCCGACCGGCGCTGCCGCGGGATGGAGGGACCCTGCCCGCCGCCCCCGGGGCCGTTGCCGGGCCGGTCGGCCGCCGAGCCCCTCGGCGCACCCCAGCCACCGCCGGATTCACGCTGCTCGGGATGACCGCCCCGAACCCTCGGCACACCGTGCGCGGGAGTGCCGTCGGGCAGCCGGGGCATGCCGTGCGCGGGAGTGCCGTCCGGCAGCCGCGGGATGCCGTGAGCGGGCGTACCGTCAGCCGGACGCGGCATCGGGCGCGCGGGCGTGGCCCCGGTCCCCGTCGCCGCGGGCGGCATCCGGTCGCCTGTGCCCCCGGCGCCCCGTGCGCCGCCGGTGTTCCCGGCTCCCCCGGCATCCGTCCTGCCCGCGCCCTTCGGCGCGGGACCGCGGCGGCTGTGGCGTCCCACGTAGCCTCTCAGCTCCCGGTATTGGTTCGTCGGACGGGCCCGGCATCGCCGTCGGAGACGATCAGGCCTGTGGTCCCGGAGCGTTCCGCATGGGTCAGAAGTTCCTGGAACGCCGTGGCAACCGTACCGGGGTACTCCATCATCGCCACATGCCCGGCGTTCGGCAGGGTCAGCAGTCGGGAGTCGCGGAACGCTTGCGACGCCCGCTGGGCCATGCGGAAGCCGACGAGCTGGTCGCGGCCGCCGTAGACGAGAAGGGTGGGCGCGAGGACCCGCTCGGCCTGGCGCCACAGCCCGTGCTGACCGCCCAGCGTGTACGCGTTGACCAGCCCGCGCGCGGACCGGCTCATCGCGTCCCAGAAGTACGGCAGCCGCAGCCGCCGCTCCAGTTCCTCCACCGCGTGGTCGAAGGCCTCCGGGGCCACCCGGCCGGGGTCCCCGTAGCAGAGCGCCATGACGCCCCGTACCCGCTGCTCCGCCGTCCACTCCCTGGTGAACCGGGTGAACAGCGCCGCCACGCCGGGGAAGCCCAGCAGTCCGGTCGGCAGTGCGGTGCGCTGCACCCGCAGCTCGGGCAGCGCGGGCGAGACGAGCGTGAGCGTCCGGACGAGGTCGGGCCGCACCGCGGCCACGCGCGTGGAGACCGCGCCGCCGAGCGAGTTGCCGAAGAGGTGCACGGGCCCGCGCCCGGACGCGTCGAGGTAACGGATGACCGCGCGCGCGTGCCCCGTGACGGAGTAGTCGCCGTCGTCCGGTGGCGGGGAGTCACCGAAGCCGGGCAGGTCGACCGCCTCGCTCTCCACCACCCCGTCGAGCAGGGCCATCAGCGAGGACCAGTTCTGGGAGGAGCCGCCGAGGCCGTGGACGAACAGCGCGGGCGCCAGCCCCACGCGCCCCGGCGGCCTCGACCGCACCGACAGGGTGACCCCGGGCAGCCCTACCGACCTGAGCCGTTCGCCGTCCGCGACCCTGACGGCGATGGCTTCCGGAAGCAGGTCGGTGGGGGGCACTGACGGCAGCTCGGTCGACGACATGCGGGCAATGTTACGAGACGATCACGCAGGGACTGCTGCGTTCCCCCCTGTGTTCGCCGTCACAGGCCGCGCACGGGTCACGGGCATATCGCGCACGGCTCTCGGGTGGACATGCACGGGTCGCAAGTGGACACACGCGGGTCGCAAGTGGACACACGCGGGTCGCAAGTGGACGGCCCACAGCTCGCAGCGGGACGTACAGGGGTCGTCACACGGGTCGCGGGTGGACGGCGCGCAGGTCGCAGGCGGACGACACGCAGGTCGCGCGCGGATCGCATGGCGTCCGGATCGGGTGTCTCCTAGGCTCGGGGAGAGGGCACCCGCTACAGCCCCTGCTCATTACGGGGACGTTCGAGGAAGGGAGCCCATCATGGCCGTTGAACCCACCGACCCCGAGGTGTTCGAGGAGCTCGACGCGTTCGGGGCCGGTGATCCGCGGGAGATCGACGTCGAGGCACCGGAGAACGACGCGGCGGAACAGGCCGAGGTTCTCGCCCCGGACCGCGACGACCCTCTGGACGAGGTGGATCCTGCGCGTGCGAACGAGGCCGACCAGGTCGAACAAGCGCGCGTGGTGGCGCTGGACGAGGACGACTACCGCTGACCCCGGCGGCACCCGGCGGAACGAGGAAGCGCACGAGGACGCAGCGAGGAGGCTCCCCGGACAGCACCTTTCGAGACCGCGAGAACCCTTGTCGGACAACGCGCTGAGCAGGACCGGACCTCCGGCCCGCCCGGCATGCGCGTGTTCACCCCATTGCACACCGTTTTCATCGGCGTCCGGTCCGTGAAATTCTCCGCTCGCACCGCGCACACCAGGGTTACCGAAAAGTACGATGGCGGCGCGGCGCACACCGCAAGTGGACGACTTTGGGAGGCGGCGTGACAGCCATCGAGCAAACTGAGGCAGCACGCCCACGTGGCACCCGCCTGCCGCGCCGAGCTCGACGGAACCAGCTGCTGGGCGCCGCCCAGGAGGTCTTCGTCGCGCAGGGGTATCACGCGGCGGCGATGGACGACATCGCCGAGCGCGCCGGCGTCAGCAAGCCCGTGCTGTACCAGCACTTCCCGGGCAAGCTCGACCTCTACCTCGCCCTGCTGGACCAGCACTGCGAGTCGCTGATCCAGGCGGTACGGGCCGCGCTGGCGTCGACGACCGACAACAAGCAGCGCGTCCGGGCGACGATGGACGCCTACTTCGCGTACGTCGAGGACGACGGCGGCGCCTTCCGGCTGGTCTTCGAGTCGGACCTGACCAACGAGCCCGCCGTGCGCGAGCGCGTCGACAAGGTCACCACCGAGTGCGCCGAGGCGATCTGCGAGGTCATCGCCGAGGACACCGGGCTCTCGCGCGCCGAGTCGATGCTGCTGGCCTCCGGTCTGGGCGGGCTCGCCCAGGTGGTGGCGCGCTCCTGGCTGCACAGCGACCGCAGCGTCCCGCGCGACCAGGCGGTCCAGCTGCTGGCGTCGCTGGCCTGGCGGGGCATCGCCGGCTTCCCGCTGCACGGCAACGAGCACCACTGACGGGCACCCGGTGCGGGTTTGTTCCCGGTCGGTGTTCGCTCCTGGCGTTGCCGACCGGAGCGTGTTCGTCCCCTCACCGGGCTAATGTTTGCTGCGTACGGCGCGGAATGGTCGCGCACTTCACTGACCGTCGGAGGGACATAGCCGTGGAGGTCAAGATCGGCGTGCAGCACGCGCCCCGCGAGATCGTTCTGGAGAGCGGTCAGAGTGCCGAGGACGTCGAGCGGGCGGTGGCCGAGGCACTGGCCGGCAAGTCTCAGCTGCTGAGCCTCGTGGACGAGCACGGCCGCAAGGTCCTCGTCCCGGCGGACCGTCTCGCCTACGTCGAGCTCGGCGAGCCGGCCCCGCGCAAGGTGGGCTTCGGCGCGCTGTAGTACGCGCCCGCGCCGCACTCGGCGCTCGTGGACACGATGAGGGGGCCCGGCGACATCATGT
>NZ_JBEOWS010000429.1:0-7124 GCF_040296125.1 Streptomyces sp. NPDC002265
GCCCCGCGCAGCCGGGCCGGGGCGGCCCGCCGGTTCTCGGCGACCTCCGCCTCGGTGGGCAGTTCGGCGCCGCGCGTCAGCAGCTTGAGCCGGGGCTGGTAGCGCTCGGGCACGACCGGCAGCCCGGGCGGCGCGGTGGTCGCGGCACCGGCCGCGAACACCTGCTTGACCAGACGGTCCTCCAGCGAGTGGTACGACAGGACGGCGATCCGGCCGCCCACGTCGAGCGACTTCACGGCCGCCGGGATCGCCCGTTCCAGGACGGACAGTTCGCCGTTGACCTCGATCCGCAGGGCCTGGAAGGTGCGCTTGGCCGGGTTGCCGCCGGTGCGCTTGGCGGCCTGCGGCAGCGCGTCCCGGATCAGCTCCACCAGCCGTGCGCTGTTGCTGAACGGCTCCTTCTCGCGCTCGCGCACGACGGCGCTCACGATCCGCTTGGCCTGCTTCTCCTCGCCGTAGGCCCGCAGGATCCGGACGAGTTCACCGGCCGGGTAGGTGTTGAGGACCTCGGCGGCGCTCATGCCGGTCGTCTGGTCCATCCGCATGTCGAGCGGGGCGTCCTGGGCGTAGGCGAAGCCGCGGTTGGCCTCGTCGAGTTGCATGGAGGAGACGCCGAGGTCGAACAGGACGCCCTGGACGCGCGGGATGCCGAGCCGGCCGAGGACGTCGGGGAGTTCGTCGTAGACCGCGTGCACGAGGGTGGCGCGTTCACCGAAGGGGGCGAGCCGCTCGCCGGACAGCCGCAGGGCCTCCTTGTCGCGGTCGAGGGCGACGAGCCGGGCTTCGGGGAACTGCGTCAGCAGGGCCTCGCTGTGTCCGCCGAGGCCGAGGGTGCAGTCGACGACCACCGCTCCCGGGCGCCCGAGCGCGGGTGCCAACAGGTCCAGGCACCGCTGGAGCATCACCGGGACGTGTCGACTCTGGCTCAAGGGGCCCTCTCAGGTCCGGCGCGGCGCACGCACCGCCGGGTCCCCACCCTCCCCCCAGCCGGGAGCGGGAGGAGGCCGAGCCGTACGTACGCACCGCGCACGCGGGGAGATCTCCGGACAGCACGCCGGGGTCTTCGGGGGTGTCCAGTGCAGCAGGGAGGGTCTCGCCTCCCGCTTCGCGTCACTTTAGTCCACGGGGTGTCCCGGTCAATCAACCGGCCTGCGCGTCGCGTGCCGGTGTGGGTACGAAGCCGCAGACTGGGGAAAATCACCCCGGCGGAGGCACAGGCGCCACCTGTGTGGGTTAGCTCACAAGAGGACACAATGCATCTCTTTCCCCCCTCTCGCACCGCGACGGGACCGGCTGTGACCAGTACGGTCATAACCATGACGCCTTCTGCATCGGTTCCCACCGGCTCTGGGCCGGCCATATCCGGCGGTACCGTGACCGACCGCCTGGTCGAGGCGAACGGGCAGTACGCCGCCGCGTTCGCCGACCCCGGCATGGACGCCCGCCCCGTCCTGCGTGTCGCCGTCGTGGCCTGCATGGACGCCCGTCTCGACCTGCACGCGGCGCTCGGCCTGAACCTGGGCGACTGTCACACCATCCGCAACGCCGGCGGCGTGGTCACCGACGACGTGATCCGCTCCCTCACCATCAGTCAGCGCGCGCTGGGCACCCGCAGCGTCGTGCTCATCCACCACACCGGCTGTGGTCTGGAGACCCTCACCGAGGAGTTCCGCCACGATCTGGAGATGGAGGTCGGCCAGCGCCCCGCCTGGGCGGTGGAGGCGTTCCGGGACGTCGAACAGGACGTGCGCCAGTCCATGCAGCGCGTGCGCACCTCCCCCTTCCTGCTGCACACCGACGACGTGCGCGGCTTCGTCTTCGACGTGAAGACCGGCCTGCTGCGTGAGACGGACCCGGCCTAGCCCCGTATCAAACCCCGTAAGCCCCGACATATCGCGGCCAGTTGTCCACAGGCGAGTGACACGAAACGGTAACGGCAGCAAGAATGCAGGGGTGATGTCGCGCGGACGATTCCGCGCGGTGTCCGTTTTCGGGGTGGGCCGGTCCGCGTCACGATGCGTCGGCCCGGAAGGTACGGGCCGAGGAGGGCCGGGTGACGACCTATGACGATCGAGCGAGCCTCACTGATCTGACCGCCACTGTGGAGCGTGTCCGCAGTTCGGTGGAAGGGGTGATCGAGGGCAAGCCCGAGGTCGTACGGCTTACGCTGACCGTGCTGCTCGCCGAGGGGCATCTTCTGATCGAGGATGTCCCCGGCGTCGGCAAGACGATGCTGGCGAAGGCTCTGGCGCGGTCCGTGGACTGTTCGGTGCGACGTATCCAGTTCACTCCCGACCTGCTGCCGTCGGACATCACCGGCGTGTCCATCTGGGACCAGCAGCAGCGGGACTTCGAGTTCAAGCCGGGGGCGATCTTCGCGCAGATCGTGATCGGCGACGAGATCAACCGCGCCTCGCCCAAGACCCAGTCCGCGCTGCTGGAGTCGATGGAGGAGCGCCAGGTCACCATCGACGGGCAGACGTACGAACTGCCCAGCCCCTTCATGGTGGTGGCCACGCAGAACCCGGTCGAGATGGAGGGCACCTACCCGCTGCCCGAGGCCCAGCGCGACCGCTTCATGGCCCGCGTCTCCATGGGATACCCCAGCGCGGAGGCCGAGTTGCAGATGCTCGACGTGCACGGCGGGGTGAGCCCGCTGGACGACCTCCAGCCGGTGGCGCACGCGCACGACATCGTGAAGCTGGTGGAGGCCGTCCGCGGCGTCCATGTCGCCGAGGCGGTCCGCCGGTACGCGGTGGAGCTGGTCTCGGCCACACGCACCCACCCCGATCTCAGACTCGGGGCCTCCCCGCGCGCGACGCTGCATCTGCTGCGCGCAGCGAGGGCGTCCGCGGCCCTCGCCGGCCGGGACTACGCCCTGCCGGACGACGTGCAGGCGCTCGCCGTCCCGGTGCTGGCCCACCGGCTGCTGCCCACCGCGCAGGCCCAGATCAACCGGCGTACGTCGGAACAGGTCGTCGAAGAGATCCTCCAGCGCACCCCGGTGCCGTCCGCACCCCAGCAGCAGAGCGGCTACGGCCTGGCGCAAGGCGCCCCGGCCTACCCGCAGCGGCCGCCGCGGAGGCTGTGATGACCTCCGGGGGGACGGGCCACGCGGACGCCGACCGGAAGCAGCAGGGAGGCATCCGCGCGGCCCTGGCGGGGCTGACCACCCGCGGCCGCTCGTTCCTGGCCGCCGGGGTCGCCGCCGCCGTCTGCGCCTATGTCCTGGGGCAGGCCGACCTGCTGCGGGTCGGCCTGCTCCTCGCGGTGCTGCCGCTGGTCTGCACGGCCGTGCTGCACCGCACCCGCTACCGGGTGGCAGGCAGCCGCCGGCTCGCCCCCGCGCGGGTGCCCGCGAGCAGCGAGGCCCGGGTCCATCTGCGGATGGACAACGTCTCCAGGCTGCCCACCGGCCTGCTCATGCTCCAGGACCGGGTGCCGTACGTGCTCGGCCCGCGTCCCCGCTTCGTGCTGGACCGGGTGGAGGCGGGCGGCCGCCGCGAGGTGTCCTACCGGGTCCGCTCCGACCTGCGCGGCCGTTATCCGCTGGGCCCCCTGCAGCTGCGGCTGACCGACCCGTTCGGGATGTGCGAGCTCACCCGGTCCTTCTCGGCGCACGACACCCTGACCGTCACCCCGCGCGTGACACCGCTGCCGCCGGTCCGGCTGACCGGCGAGGCGAAGGGGTACGGCGACGGACGCCAGCGGTCGCTGGCCCTGGCCGGCGACGACGACGTGATCCCGCGCGGCTACCGTCACGGCGACGACCTGCGCCGCGTGCACTGGCGTTCCACCGCGCGCTACGGCGAGCTGATGGTGCGTCGCGAGGAACAGCCGCAGCGCGCCCGCTGCACGGTGCTCCTCGACACCCGGGGCCTCGCCTTCCACGGCGCCGGTCCCGACTCGGCCTTCGAGTGGGCCGTCGCGGGCGCCGCGTCCGTCCTGGTCCACATGCTGGAGCGGGGTTTCTCCGTGCGGCTGGTCACGGACGACGGCAGGGCGGTGCCGGGCGAGGGCGCGGAAGGCTTCGCGGGCGCCGGCCAGGAGTCGGCGGAAGCGGCCGGACTGATGATGGACACGCTCGCGGTGATCGACCACTCGGACGGCACGGACCTGTCCCCGGCGTACGACCTGCTGCGCGGCGGGAACGAGGGACTGCTGGTGGCGTTCTTCGGCGATCTCGACGAGGAGCAGGCGGCGGTGGCCGCCAAGATGCGCCGGCGTAGCAACGGCGCGCTCGCCTTCCTGGTGGACGGCGACACCTGGGGACCCGGGACACCGGACGGGCCCGGCCCGGCGGACGGACGGCAGGAGGGGCTGCGGACCCTGCGCGAGGCGGGCTGGACCGCCCTGAGCGTGCCGCGGGGCGCCCTGCTGGAGGACCTGTGGCGTCAGGCGGACCGGGATCGCGCCCAGCTCGCCGCCACGGGCGCGACGGGCGCGACGGCCGGTGGGGAGAGCGGGTCATGAGCGGGCGGGCACGACTGACACTCTGGGCGTGGGCGGCGACGCTGCTCGCGGCGAGCGCCCTGCTGCCCCTGGTCGACTCGGTCGGCTGGATGCTGGAGGCCGCCGTCCTGCTGGCGATCCAGTCGGGCGTGGGCGCGGCCGCCCGCCGGGTACCGCTGCCCCGGACGCTGACCGTGCTGGCCCAGGTCCTGGTCACGCTGTTGCTGCTGACCCTGTTCTTCGCACGGCAGCAGTCCCTGGGCGGACTGCTGCCCGGCCCGGACACCTTCCGCACCTTCGGCGAGCTGTTCCAGGCGGGCATCCAGGACGTGGGGCGGTACGCGATCCCGGCCCCGCTGTCCGACGGCATCCGGCTGATGCTCGTCGGCGGTGTGCTGGTGATCGGGCTGCTGGTGGACGCCGTCGCGGTGACCTTCCGCAGCGCGGCCCCGGCCGGTCTGCCGCTGCTGGCGCTGTACTCGGTGGCCGCGGGCATCTCCGACGGCAGCGCCGACTGGTTCTTCTTCCTGCTCGCGGCGGCCGGCTATCTGGTGCTGCTGCTGACCGAGAGCCGGGAGCGTCTCTCCCAGTGGGGCCGGGTCTTCGGCGGGACACCGCGCACCCCGGGCGCCGAGACCGGCCCCTCGGCGCCGGTGCGCACCGGCCGGCGGATCGGCGCCGTCTCGCTCGGCATCGCCCTGGCGGTACCGCTGCTGCCGCTGCCCGCGATACAGGGCGGCCTGCTGGACGGCGCCAGGACCGGGGTGGGCACGGGCCCCGGGGACGGCGGCACGGTCTCGGCGGTGAACCCGCTGGTGTCGCTGAAGGACAGCCTGAACGTGCAAGAGGACCACACGGTGCTGGTGCTGCGCACCAACAGCCAGACCCTCTCCGACATGTATCTGCGGATCGTGTCCCTGGACGAGTTCGACGGCACCACCTGGAAGCCCTCGAAACGGCAGATCGTCACCGTGCCGGACGAACTGCCCACGCCGGTCGGGCTGGGCGCCGATGTCAGACGGGCGGAGATCACGACCCGGATCTCGGCCGCCGACTGGTACGCCCAGGACTGGCTGCCGATGCCGTACCCGCCGAGCGCCGTGAACGTCAAGGGCAACTGGCGCTACGAGCCCGAGGGCATGACGCTCGTCGGCGACCACGGTCAGACCACCCGCGGCGCGACCTACGAGGTGAAGAGCCTGGAGGTGCTGCCGACGGCCGAGCAGCTCGCCGCGGCACCACTGGCGCCCGAAGGGCTGCGCGACGAGTACACGAAGGTGCCGGACTCGCTGCCCGCGGTGGTGGCGCGCACCGCCCGCACGGTCACCGACGGCGCGGTGACCGACTACGCGAAGGCGGTCAAGCTCCAGGACTACTTCGCCGTCGAGGGCGGCTTCCAGTACAACACCGAGGTCAAGGTCGGCACCGGCCCCAACGCGATAGCCCGCTTCCTGGAGGAGAAGGAGGGCTTCTGCGTCCACTTCTCCTTCGCGATGGCCGCGATGGCCCGCACGCTGGGGATTCCGGCCCGGGTCGCGGTGGGCTTCGCACCGGGCTCCCTCCAGTCGGACGGCTCGGTGTCGGTGGGGCTGAAGGACGCGCACGCCTGGCCCGAGCTGTACTTCCAGGGCGTGGGCTGGACCCGCTTCGAACCGACGCCCACCCGGGGCACGACACCTTCGTACACCCAGCCCGAGTCGTCCGGGAGCAGTGCTCCCGACGAGCCGCAGGCGAGCCGTTCGGCGGGCTCGGTGGCCTCCGACGCACCCGTGGTCGGCACGAGCTGCTCGGCCCAGGACAAGAAGCTGGAGGGCTGCGCGGGAGCGCTGCCCGCGGACTCGGCGGGGCAGGACGGCGACGGCGGTCACTGGTACGAGACCGTGGGCTGGATCCTGCTGGGCCTGGCCGTGGTGGCCCTGCCGCTGTCGCCGATGCTGTGGCGGCTCAGACGCCGGTCGGTGCGGCTGGGCTCGGCCCGGCACGCCCCGTCCGCGGTGGGCGCGGCCCTGCCCGGCGGCCGGAAGCACGCCGGTGCGCAGTACACGGACGAGCTGGACATGACGGAGCCGGCGCCTGACGGGACGGTGCTGCGGCAATCCGGTGCGGTCGCCACCGGGCAGGTCCTGGCCGCCTGGCGCGAGCTCACCGACACGGCCTGGGACTACGGCATCGTGCCGGACGACGCGCTCACCCCACGCAGGGCGGCCGCCCGGATCGTGCGGCTGGCGCATCTGGAGGAGCCCGCGGCCGGGTCGGTGCACCGGGTGGCGTCGGCCGTGGAGCAGGTGCTCTACGCACCGCAGCCGCGGGCCGAGCCCGGTCTGGCCGGGGACGTGCGCGTGCTGCGGACGGCCCTGCGGTCGCGGGCGAGCCGGACCGCCCGGCTGCGGGCGCTTCTCGCGCCCCGGTCCGCCGTGCGCGTGGTCTGGGACCTCGGCAACCGCTGGGCGGAGCTGCGGACGGACTGGGCCGTGCGGTGGACGGACGCGGTGCACCGACGCCGGCCCTCCGGGGAGCAGAGCGGCTGACCGGACGGGCCGGCCGCACGACGGCCGGCCCGCACCGGGCCTCCCCCGGCTTCTTCGGGCCTCCCCGAGCCTCTCCGGGCCCGCGGGGCCGGGAACGGCGGCCCGGGACCACAAGGCGGGAACGGCGCCCCGGGACGACCACGC
>NZ_JBEOWS010000430.1:0-7115 GCF_040296125.1 Streptomyces sp. NPDC002265
GGTCGCCGCTCGCCAGCTGCCCGAGCCAGTGCGTGAACTGCTCGGGCAGCGGCCGGTCGGAACCGATGGAGTGGCGGGCCGCGGCGATCTGCTCCGGGCTCGCGCCCACCGAGGTGAGCGCGTTGGCCGGGTCGCCCGGGAGCAGGCGCAGCAGGACGAACAGCACCACGCTCGCCAGGGCCAGCGAGACCAGCAGGAAGGCGAAGCGGCGCAGGAGATAGCGCCCCATCAGCCCTGCTTCTTGATGTCGTACGCGTAGAACTGGGAGTTGAGGCCGTTGAGCGGGTATCCGGAGAGCTTGCTGTTCGCGACGACGATCTGCGGGTACAGGTACAGCCAGTCGCTGGCCGCGTCCTCGGCGGTCTGCCGGTTGACCTTCTTCAGCAGTTCGGTCTGCTGCGCGGTGGTGGTGGCTTCCTCGGCCTGCGCCACCCACTGGGTGACCTGCTTGTTGTCGTAGCCCCAGTAGAAGTCGGGGTTGCCGTACCAGACGAGGTCGCGGTCGTTGACGTGCTCCTGGAGCGTGGCCGTGAAGTCGTGGTTCTTGTAGACCTTCGTGTACCACTCGTCCGGGGTGATCGTGTTGATCTCGACGGTGATGCCGACCTTCGCGAGCTGCGACTTGATGAAGGTCGCGGCGGTGGGGTGCGGGTCGTAGTTCGGGGTGTCGAGGGTGAAGGAGAAGCCCTTGGCGTAGCCGGCCTCGGCGAGCAGCTTCTTGGCCTTGGTGACGTCGTAGGCGTTGACCTTGGTGAGGTCCTCGTACCAGGGGTCGGTGGGCGGCACCATGGAGCCGATCGGCTTGCCGTAGCCGCCCCAGACCGACTCCAGGAGCTTCTGGTCGTCGATGGCCGCGGAGACGGCCTGGCGGACCTTGACGTCGGTGAACGGCTTGGCCTTGTCGTTGAAGGCCAGCAGCAGCTTGGTGGTGGAGTTGCCGTCGTTGACCTTGTAGTTCTGGTTGCTCTTGAACTGCGCCAGGGCGTCGGGCGACTGTTCGCTGGTGACCACGTCGACGGCGTTGGTCAGCAGCGCGTTGTTCAGCGCGGTGGCGTCCTTGAAGTAGTGGAAGACCACCTGCTTGTTGGCGGCGGCGTCGCCCCAGTACCCGGCGAAGCGGTCCAGGCTCAGCGCGGAGCCGCGGGTCCACTTGGCGAGGGTGTAGGGGCCGGTGCCGTCCTCGCCGGTCTTCAGGTCCTTCGCCTCGGAGTTGATGATCCAGACGTAGGACAGGTTGTAGACGAAGGAGATCGACTTCTGGGACAGCGTGACCTTGACGGTGTGCGCGTCCGGGGTGGCGATGTCCTTGACGACCTCGAGGTTGCTCTTGCGGGCGGACTGCGAGTCGTCCGCGAGGACCTTCTCCAGGCTGTACTTGACGTCGGCGCTGGTGAGTTCCTTGCCGCTGTGGAACTTCACCCCGCTGCGCAGGGTGAAGGTGTACGTGAGGCCGTCGGCCGAGGCCTGGTAGTCCTGGGCGAGGAGCTTGTCGACCTTGCCGTCGTCGGTGAGCCGGAACAGGCCTTCGTACACGTTGCCGTTGAGGGCCTCGGTGACGCCCTGGCCGCCGCCCGCGGTGTTGTCGAGGTTCTGCGGCTCGTACAGGGAGCCGATGTTGACGGTGGCGTTCTTGTCCCAGGTGCCGGCGGAGGTGCTCTTCGCGCCGGAGGCGCCGCAGGCGGTGAGGGCGAGGGCGAGGACGGCCGTGGTGGCGGTGACGTACAGGGTCGACGTGCTGAGTCGCATGGTTCGGGGCGCTTTCGTGCTGGGTGGAACAGGAGGGCTGCGGACCGGTCAGTGCTGCGCGAGGAAGCCGTCGCGGAAGACGGGGCGCTTCTCGCCGGCCTCGACCGGCAGGTGGAAGCGGTTCTGCCGCGGCGGCATCGGACAGTTGTACTGATCGGAGAATCCGCAGGGCGGCACGAAGGCCCGGTTGAAGTCCAGGACGACGCGGCTGTCGTCGTCGGTGCGCCGGACGAACAGGAAGCGGCCGGCGCCGTAGGTGGTGTCCCCGTTGGTGGGGTCGCCGAAGACGAGCAGCAGGGTGCCGTCGTCGTCGAAGGCGCTGAGGGTGTACTCGCGGCCGTCGACGGTGAGCGTGATGTCGCCCGGCACCACCAGGTCTCGGGTGCCGCCGTTGTCCCGGAGGTGCTCGAAGGGGATGCGGCGGGCGCCGGGCACGGCCGTGTAGGTGGCCTCCAGGACCCAGGCCGGGTCGTACGGGAACGCCTCGACGCCCTCGAAGTTCCGGATGGCGGGCGCGTCCGCGTCCCAGAAGCGCAGACCCTGCTCGGGCTCGCCGGTGACGAGGTCGGTGCGGCGCAGCGTGGTGACCGTCACACTGTCCGGCTGTCCGGCGCGGGCCGCCTCGACGTCGGGTTCCTCGCCGGCCGGGAGCCAGCGGGTCTCCACGAGGGCGAGATTCCCGGTCGGCGCGGGGAGCGCCCGAAGACGCCCGGCACGCCAGACGTTCCACTCCTCCCCGGGGTCTGCGGGGGTCGGGACGGCGGAGGACAGGGACACGGCGTGACTCATTCGACTAGACGGGCACGACCATCACGGATCGTTACCTGATGGCCAAAGCATGTTCTATATCAGCCATAAGTCGTCCTAATGTCAAACCGCTTCTCGGCAGGTGAGACGACCGACCACGCGATCGACACCCCCGGACCATCGCGTCACCGTCACACACGGTGACTGCTCCCGGAGGCCGGGGCCATCCCGGGGAACCGGGCGGCTTGGAGCGCGACCTCAACAGCCCTGTGCCGTACGCCAGTCGGGATGTTCGGGCGACCGCAACCTCATGACGGCCCAGGACGTCACCATCAGGAGCGGACGAGGGGGCAGGAGGGGACGGGGCACATGCGCGGACGTTTCACATGCGGTCTGGCCGTCTCGGTGATGTCGGTCCTGGCGGCCTGTTCCACCGGCGGTGACGACAGCGGCGGCGCCGCTCCGACACCGACGGCGACGTCGGCCCGGCCGAAGGCCTCGGCCCCGCCGGTCCGGGACGGCGCCGACACCGACGCCGCCACCCGGGCCGCAGCGGAAGAATGGCTGCGGTCACAGCCGGACGAGCAGGGCAAGGACGCCCCGGACGAGCGGGGCTTCGTGGAGGTGCGCACCGAGAGAGGGATCTCCAGCTTCGTCTGGCAGACGCGGGACGACCGGTTCTGCGCCGCCGACGTCGCCGGCTTCAGCGTGGTGACGTGTCTGCCGCACCCCATACCGCTGAGCAAGGGTCCGGACATCACCGAGCTGGGCTACGTCCCGGACCCCGGATGGACCGTGCTGCTGGCCGCGGACCACCAGGAGGTCACGTCCGCGACCTGCGCGGGCGAGCCCGTCGAGGTGCGCAGGGTCGAAACGCTGCACGAGGGCGAACGCATCGTGTACGCCGTCCATTTCACGGAACGCCGGCTGGGCTCCATGACCCTCGGCCTGCGACGCGGGACCGCTCCGGCCACCGCGCGTGTCGACGTGAACGGAGTGATCTCCCAAGGTCCTCGCTGCGGCTAGGGCCTGTCCGGCGGGTCGAGTCGCAGGGAAGCGGCCGCCGGGCTGCGGTGTCGGGGACGGGTCAGGGGGACGTCGTCCACCGGGGTGCCGTCCGGGCCCAGGCGGTGTCCCACTGCGCGAGGTTGCGCCGCTCCAGCCTGCGGGCGGCGCAGCCGTACGCGGCGACGCCGATGACGGGAACGGCCAGGGCGGCGGCCATCGCGGCGCCCATCGTGCGGTTGCGGATCTGCTCGGCGCTCAGCGGCGGCTCGGTGATCTGCCCCTCCTCGCCGACCCAGACCCGGATTTCGTCGCCGGTGCGCAGTGCGGGTTCGACGTCGGCCGTGGCGGTCCGCGTGTGTCCGTGCGGATCGGTGAAGCGGACGGTGACCGGATACCGCGTCATCTTCGCCTCGGGAGAGCCGGGTTCCGGGTGCCGGGGGGCGTCGTGCACGAGGACCGCGGGGATGTGGTGCCGCACGGCGGCCTCGTGCCGCGCGGTCTGCCGGTGGTGCCGATAGGCCGCGTCGCCGACCAGGAACATCGCGACGGGGGTCGCCGCCGTCACGGCGAGCAGCAGGCCGAGCGCGATCCACGCCTCCACGACATCGGTCCGGCGGCGCAGCGGATTGCGCCGCCACCGCCACAGCAGGACACCGGGCGTGGGTTCAGGGGGGCGGCGGCTGTTCGGGCGTATTTCACGGGCCACCATGTGTCTCCTTTCCTGGAGGGCGCACGGTCCCGGTGCCCTGTGGGGGCGCACGGTCCCGGCTGTACTACTGCGGGTGCGTGGACTCGGTGAGTCCGCTGGTCGAGGGGTGCGCCTGGGCGGCCTCCAGCAGCCGGCCGGCCCCGCGGACGGCCGCGGTGTGCGGGGCGGGCACCGGTGTGACGGGGGCGTGCAGCTGCCCGCTCAGGCGGTAGACGATGTCGGGACGCAGCGCGCCCCCGCCGGCCAGGAGCACCCCTCGGCGCAGCGCGTCGAGCGTCTGGGTGGTGCGGTCCTGTTCCAGCATGGTGGTGATCATCGCGACGGCCGCGTCGACGATCCGGGCCGGCGGGGTGCGACTGTCCAGGTCGCTGAGGCCCAGGGCGGTACGGCGGGCGTCGGTCACGAAGCCGTCGGTGAGCAGGACGACCTCGGTGACGTGGGCCCCGAGGTCCACCACGAGCAGCGGCCTGCTCAGATCGGCGCCCGCGGCGGTGGCCACGGCTCGCGCCGCCGGGACGGTCAGCACGCCGTGCGGCCGCAGCCGCTCCACCGCCGCGCGGGCCGCCTCGCGGAAGGCCGGTCCGCTCAGGACGGGTGTGGTCAGGATGAACATGGGGCGGGCGGCGTGCGGCAGCCGGTGGCCGAGCAGACGGTCCAGCATCAGGGCGGTGCCCGGGACGTCGATGATGGTGGCGCGCTGGATGGGGTGCAGCCCGCCGTCCCCGGGGAAGGTCACCGTGGGCACGTCCAGGATCACGCCCCGGCCGGACGCCCAGACCCGGGTGCGTTCGCTGCCCAGGTCCAGGGCGACGCCACAGCACTGCCGGCAGCAGGGCCAGGTACGGTGCCGCGCGCTCCGGGAGCGCGGGCGGGGTGTTCCGGTCACCGGCCCGCCTCCCGCACCTGCTGGCAGCGGCCGCAGTAGCGGGCCTGCGGCACGATGATCAGGCGGTCCCGGGCGATGGGCCTGCGGCACAGGTGGCAGGCGCCGTACCGGCCCTGCTCCATGCGTACGAGGGCCGCCTCGACGTCGGCGAGGACCATCCGGGCGGAGGCGGCGAGCTTGACCCGGACCTCCGTCTGGGAGGCGGCGCGCCGGTCGGACAGCGCCTGGGGGCGGTGCGCGGCGGCAGAGAGCTGCTGGAGCTGTTCCAGGCGGAACAGCCGCTGCTCGTGCAGGTTCTCCCGCAGGGCGGCGAGGTCCTCGATCGACAGGGTCGTGTTGCGGTGGCGGGTGCTCTGGTGGTTCACCAATTCCCCCTCGGACGGGGCAGCGGACGGAGGCTGGGCGGACGCCGGTCAGGCGGCGGCGCGCTGGCAGGGGACGCAGTACCGCGTGTGCGGCAGGATCTCCAGGCGCTCGACGGGGACGGGCTTGGCGCAGCCCTCGCAGTCTCCGTAGCTGCCGTTCTCGATACGGGTGAACGCCGCGTCGATCTCCTTGAGGACACGCTGCACGGTGTCCCGCTGCGCGGCCGCCATGGGATCTCCCGTGCTCGGTCCGGCCTCGGCGATGGCCCGCAGCTGCGTCAGCCGGGAGTTGCGTTCGTGTTCGAGTCGCTGCCGGGCCTCGTGCGCGGTCAGTCGCTCGGGACGAGGTTCGGGACGGGGCTCGGAACCGGCTGCGGATCGGGGTTCGGTCCGCGCTTCGGATCGGGGTTCGGTGCGGGGCGTGTCGAGCGACATGACGGGTCCTTTCCTCGACGGAACGGGGACGTACGGAGCTGAAGGTGAGGCGTGAAGCCCTGGACCGGGGAGGCGCGACCCGGACCGGGACCGTGGGGTCACGGGGTCCAGGGGTGGCGGAGTCACGAAGTCACGGTGAGTGGTCCATGCCCCCACCTTGGTCGAGGCGCCGTAGGAAACCCATCGGGCGCGATACCCATCTGCGGCGCCGCGCCGAGCCCGTCGCGACCTGGGCCGGCCCGGCCGCGGAAATGGGCATTGGAGCCCATCGACGGGCCGGGCGGGGCGGAGGGAGGGTGGCCACAGGCCGGTCGGGAACCGCGGCCTCGGCTCGGGCACAGGGTGCGCGGTGACCGGCAGCGGTGACCGACAGTGGAAACAGAGCCGTATCGCACGAGGAAGGGTTGTCATCCCGGTGTCGCTGTTCTGGCGGATCTTCGCCCTCAACGCCGTGGTGCTGGGTACTGCCACCGCACTGCTGCTGTGGGCCCCGGTGACGGTGTCCGTACCGGTCGTGCTGACCGAGGCCGTCATCCTCGTGGCCGGCCTCGCCGTCATGCTGGTCGCCAACGCCGCCCTGCTGGGGATCGGCCTGGCTCCCCTGGGCCGGCTCGCGAAGCTGATGACCACCGTCGACCTGCTGCGCCCCGGCCAGCGCCTGCCGGAACGCGGGCACACCGAGATCGCCGAGCTGATCCGCACCTTCAACGCCATGCTCGACCGCCTCGAACACGAACGGGCCGCCAGCAGCGCCCGCGTCCTGCTCGCGCAGGAGGCCGAGCGGCGCCGCATCGCCCAGGAACTCCACGACGAGGTCGGCCAGAGCATGACCGCGATCCTGCTGGCGCTGAAACGGGCGGCGGACACGGCGGCCGAGCCGCTGCGCGGTGAGCTGCAACAGGCTCAGGAGATCACCCGCGAGAGCCTCGACGAGGTCCGCCGGCTGGTGCGCCGGCTGCGGCCGGGCGTGCTGGAGGACCTCGGCCTGGTCAGCGCCCTGACCTCGCTGACCACCGAGTTCGCCACGCACGCCGGGCTGCGCGTGGTGCGCCGCTTCGACCCCGGGCTGCCCGCCCTGGACGAGCAGACGGAACTCGTGCTCTACCGGGTCGTCCAGGAGGCCCTGACCAACGCCGCCCGGCACGCCGAGGCCGGCCGGGTGGAGGTGACCCTGCGCCACGCCGACGGCGCAGTGGTCCTGACCGTCGCGGACGACGGC
>NZ_JBEOWS010000431.1:0-7114 GCF_040296125.1 Streptomyces sp. NPDC002265
GCCGGGTGCGGAGGGGAGGCGCCGCGGCCAAGTGGGCCGCGGGCCAGCAGGCTTGATACGGGATCAGGCCTTCTTGGTCTCCCAGAAGATCTTGTCGATCTCGGCGATGAGCTCGAGAGCCTTCTCACCGGTCTTCGGGTCCGTCGAGGCCTTGGCGGCCGACAGCGCCTTCAGGGTGTCGTTGACCAGCTGGTGCAGCTGCGGGTACTTCTCGAAGTGCGGGGGCTTGAAGTAGTCGCTCCACAGCACGGACACGTGGTGCTTCGCGAGCTCGGCGCGCTGCTCCTTGATGACCGTGGCGCGGGCCTGGAAGTGCGGGTCGTCGTTGGCGGCCATCTTCTCCTGGACAGCCTTCACCGACTCCGCCTCGATGCGGGCCTGGGCCGGGTCGTACACGCCGCAGGGCAGGTCGCAGTGCGCGCTGACCTTGACCTTGGGGGCAAACAGGCGGGAAAGCATGGAGCGTTCCTTCCTCGTGATCGTCTTCTCAGGTGGGACATTACTCCCTGAGGGAGGGGTTTTCGCGAGTGCCCCTGTGGGCTTAGGGCAAAAGTCCGGGGTCACACTGGGACTGGTGGAGGACCGACCGGGGAGGTGCCGGGTGATGCCGGAGCTGTCGCAGGAGACCGAGCGCGGGCGGACGGGGCAGCCGTTCGGGCTGGCCGAGGTGACCGGGCCGTCGATGGTGCCGACGCTGTACCACGGCGACCAGCTGGTGGTGCGTCACCGGGGCCGGATCAGGCCCGGTGACATCGTCGTCCTGCGGCACCCCCTCCAGCAGGACCTGCTCATCGTCAAGCGCGCCACCCAGCGGCGCGAGGGCGGCTGGTGGGTGCTCGCGGACAACTCGTTCGCCGGCAACGACAGCAACGACTACGGCGTGGTGCCCGACGACCTGATCCTGGGCCGGGTCTGTTTCCGCTTCCGGCCGCGCAGGCCCGATCAGCGGGCGCCCTTCGCGCTGCTGCGGTGGGCGCTGTCGGCCGCCAGGCCGGTCTTCTCCGACCGGTCCGCCTCCTGGCGTTTGCGGGCACGGTAGGCGGCCACGTTGGCGCGGGTCGCGCAGCGGTCGGAGCAGTAGCGCCGCGACCGGTTGGTCGAGGTGTCCAGGTAGGCGTTGCGGCAGGGGGCGGCCTCGCACAGGCCGAGCCGGTCGACGCCGTACTCGGTGAGGTGGAAGGCCAGACCCATCGCGGCGATCGCGGCATAGCCGGCGGTCGCGTTCGACGGATGGTCCGCCAGGTGCATGTGCCACAGCGGGCGGCCGTCGTCGTCCCGGAAGTCGTGCCCGGAGATCTGCGGGCTCACCGGGAACTCCAGGAGCAGCGAGTTCAGCAGGTCCACCGCGAGGGTCTCGTCGCCGCTGTCCGCCGCCTCGAAGACCGCGCGCAGCCGGGCGCGTACCGAGCGGAACCGCGTGACGTCCGCGTCGGTGGCGCGCCGTGCCGCCGACTGGTTGCCGCCGAAGAGGTCGCGGACGGCCCCGACCGAGGTCAGCGAGTCGTTGCCCCGGGCCGGTTCCTCGCTGTTGACGAGACGGACGGCGTAATCCGAGTAATAGGCCAGTTCCACTTGTAGTCCTTACGGGGGCGCTCTATGGTCTTGGATGCGGTCGGGGTAACAGCCGGTCGTGCATGCAGGGTATTACGTTGGAGCGCGCGGCGGAGGATGCGGTGACGAACGCGGACACGACCACGACGGGTACCACCGAGGCGAACGGCGCGGACTGGCCGGCCTGGCAGGAGAGCTGGGACCGGCAGCAGGAGTGGTACATGCCGGATCGCGAGGAGCGCTTCCGGATCATGCTGGACATGGTGGAGGCGCTCGTCGGCACCACCCCGCGCGTGCTGGACCTGGCCTGCGGCACGGGCAGCATCACCGCGCGGCTGCTCGCCCGCTTCCCCGGAGCCGTCAGCACCGGTGTCGATCTCGACCCGGCCCTCCTCGCCATCGCCGAGGGCACCTTCGCGGGTGACGGGCGGGTCTCCTTCGTCACGGCCGACCTCAAGGACCCCGACTGGTCGGCGCGGCTGCCGTACGACTCGTACGACGCCGTGCTGACCGCCACCGCCCTGCACTGGCTGCACCGGGAACCCCTCGCGGCCCTCTACGGCCGGATCGCGGAACTCGTCCGCGACGGCGGTGTCTTCATGAACGCGGACCACATGATCGACGAGAGCACACCCCGGCTCAACGCGGCGGAGCGCGCCTGGAGCCACGCCCGCAGGGAGCGGGCCAGGGAAGCCGGTGCCCTCGACTGGGCCGCGTGGTGGCAGGTGGCCGCCCAGGACCCGGTCCTGGCCGTGCCGACCGCCCGCCGCTTCGAGATCTACGGCGAGCACGCCGACGGCGAGATGCCGTCCCCCGCATGGCACGCGCGCGTGTTGCGCGAGAAGGGCTTCGGGGAGGCCCGCCCGGTGTGGTGCTCGCCCTCGGACACCCTGCTGCTCGCGCTCAAGTAGCAGGCGGCAGGCGGCAGGCGGCAGGCGGCAGGACGTGGAGAGGGGCGGTACGGAATTTCCGTACCGCCCCTCTTCCGTCGTTCCTCGGCGCCGGGCTACAGCACCTTGGACAGGAACGCCTGGGTGCGCTCGTGCTGCGGGTTCGTCAGCACCTCGCGCGGGTTGCCGGACTCGACGACCACACCGCCGTCCATGAAGACCAGGCTGTCGCCGACCTCACGGGCGAAGCCCATCTCGTGGGTGACGACGACCATCGTCATGCCGGACTCGGCGAGGTCGCGCATGACGTCCAGGACGTCACCGACCAGCTCCGGGTCCAGGGCCGAGGTCGGCTCGTCGAAGAGCATCAGCTTCGGGTCCATGGCCAGGGCCCGGGCGATGGCCACCCGCTGCTGCTGGCCGCCGGAGAGCTGGGAGGGGTAGTTCCCGGCCTTGTCGGCCAGGCCCACCCGCTCCAGGAGCTGCATCGCACGCTCCCTGGCCTGGGCCTTGCCGATGCCCTTGACCTGGACCGGCGCCTCGATGACGTTCTCGACGGCCGTCATGTGCGGGAACAGGTTGAAGCGCTGGAAGACCATGCCGATGTCCCGGCGCTTCAGCGCGACCTCGCTGTCCTTGAGCTCGTACAGCTTGTCGCCCTTCTGGCGGTAGCCGACCAGCTCGCCGTCGACGTACAGCCGTCCGGCGTTGACCTTCTCCAGGTGGTTGATGCACCGCAGGAAGGTCGACTTGCCGGAGCCGGAGGGGCCGATGAGGCAGAACACCTCGCCGGTCTTCACCTCCAGGTCGATCCCCTTGAGGACCTCGACGTAGCCGAAGGACTTGTGGACGTCCTCGGCCTTGACCATCGGGACGGCGGAGGAGCGCGCGGGCGTGTCCGCACCGCTCAGCGTCTCGGTCATGCCAGGCCTCCCTTCGGACGGCTCAGGGACAGCATGTTGCTCTTGACCTTCTGGAACACCGTGGGCGGCAGCGAGCGGCTGGAGCCCCGGGCGTAGTACCGCTCCAGGTAGTACTGGCCGACGCTGAAGATCGAGGTCAGCAGCAGGTACCAGGCCGCCGCCAGGAACAGCATCTCGGCGGGGGCGCCGGAGGTCTGGCCGATGTCCTGGGCGACGCGGAACAGTTCGGAGTACTGGACGACCGACACCAGCGAGGTCGTCTTCAGCATGTTGATGACCTCGTTGCCCGTCGGCGGCACGATCACGCGCATCGCCTGCGGGATGACGATCCGGCGCAGCGTCCTGGCGTGGCTCATGCCCAGCGCGTGCGCGGCCTCGGTCTGGCCCTCGTCGACCGCGAGCAGACCGGCGCGGCAGATCTCGGCCATGTACGCGGCCTCGTTCAGGCCCAGGCCGAGCAGCGCGGTCAGGAACGGGGTCATGAAGTCCGACCACTGGTCCTTGTAGAGCGGACCGAGGTTGATGTACTCGAAGACCAGGCCCAGGTTGAACCAGACCACGAGCTGCACCAGGACCGGGGTGCCGCGGAAGAACCAGATGTAGAACCACGCGATGGACGAGGTCACCGGGTTCTTCGACAGGCGCATCACGGCGAGCAGGATGCCGCCGCCGATGCCGATCGTCATCGACAGCACCGTTATCAGGAGCGTCTTGCCCACGCCCTGCAGGACGCGGTCGTCGAAGAAGTAGTCCGGGATCGCACCCCAGTTGATCTTGCCCTGGGAGAACGCGTAGACCACACCGGCCATCAGGGCCAGCGCGATGACGGCGGAGACGTACCGCCCGTAGTGACGGACCGGGATGGCCTTGATGGCCTCCGGGGCGGCCGGTGGGGCTGCCACCGGCCCGTCCGTCGTGGTGTCTTCAACAGTCACGGGTGTTGCCTTTCAGCGGCCGCGCGCGGTCACTTGCCGCCGTTGACGGCGGCCGTGGTGACGGCGCCGGCGTCGACGCCCCACTTCTGGATGATCTTGGCGTACTCGCCGTTCTTGATGATGGCGTCCAGCGCGGCCTGGATGGCGTCGCGCAGCTGGGTGTTGCTCTTGGCCACCGCGATGCCGTACGGCGCGGCCTCGACCTGCTCGCCGACGATCTGGAAGTCGTTGCCGCCGCCGGAGGTCTTCACCGCGTACGCGGCGACCGGGAAGTCGGAGGAGCCGGCGTCGGCGCCGCCCGCGCGCAGTCGGGTCTGGGCCTGCTGGTCGTTGTCGAAGGCCTGGATGGCGATCGCCTTGCCGCCGGTGCACTTCTTCGTCTCGGCCTTGGCGAGGTCCTCGGAGACCGTGCCGCGCTGCACCACGAGCTTCTTGCCGCACAGGTCCGCCCAGGTCTTGATGCCCTGGTCCTTGCCCTTGGGGGTGTAGATCGAGACGCCGGCGGTGAAGTAGTCGACGAAGTCGACGCCCTCGCCGACCTTCTTGCCGGTGTCGGAGTCGACGCCGTCCTGACGGTCCTTCGTGTCGGTCATCGCGGACATGGCGATGTCGTAGCGCTTGGAGCGCAGACCGGTGATCAGGGTGTCGAACGTGCCGTTCTGGAAGTCGAACTTCACGCCCAGCTGCTTGCCCATCGCGTCGGCCAGGTCGGGGTCGATGCCGACCGTCTTGCCGGAGCTGTCCTTGAACTCGACCGGCGCGTAAGCGATGTCGGAGCCGACCTTGATGACGCCGGCGTCCCGGACGGCCTGCGGCAGCTTGTCGGCCAGCGGGGCCGAGGCCGAGGCGGTCGAGCCGCTTCCGGAGCCGTTGTCCTTGGTCTGGTCACCGCAGCCGGTGAGCAGCAGGGCGCCGGCGACCGCGATCGCGCCGACCGCTGCTAGCCGGGTGTGCGCGGCGGTGGAACGACGGGTGGTGCTTGCGGTCATGGTGGGTTCCTCCGGCGGGTGGATGGCGTTGCCGATGGGTCGACGAGAACACACACCATCGGGTGTCGCGACCTCGTGTGGTTACGGCATCCTGCCATTCGGATTCAGTCATTCAGGTGAGTCGGCATGTCAAAATCGGATAACGGGACGCCCTCGAACTGCATCAGGCCGGACATCACGACCGGACCTTCTGCGGGAATCTCTGCTTCCGGCCGGAAAATCTGCGGCGTGTCTCGCCATGTGGCCGGTCTCGGCGCGCCCGTTGAGGACGCTTGATTCACCCTCAACCCTTTGTCCAGGATTTGCCCCCTTTTTCGAGCATGAGTCATCTCACTGGCACGAGACCACATGTGACCTTCGCGTTATGGACTCGTCCTCGGCCGCGTCCGTCCGGTAAGAAGGATCCTCACACCCCTCATCCGGGGCTCAGGGCGCGTGTGCGGCGCGCCCGACGCGTATGTGCCCGTACGCCTCACCTCACTGGGCCGTGCGCGATGCCCGCCCACCCCTCACCAGGAGTGGCCACCCTCAACCATGTACACCTAAGGGGTAAGACACAGTGGCAGCGGAGATCATCAATCCTCGCAGCAAGAACAATACGGACCAAGGGGACAGTGCGGAGCCCCTCGACTCCTTCGACCCCGCGTTCGCTCTGCATCGCGGCGGCAAGATGGCTGTGCAGGCCACCGTGCCGATCCGGAACAAGGACGACCTGTCCCTCGCCTACACCCCCGGCGTCGCTCGCGTGTGCACCGCGATCGCGGAAAACCCGGAACTCGTCGACGACTACACCTGGAAGTCGTCCGTGGTCGCCGTCGTGACGGACGGTACGGCCGTGCTCGGCCTCGGGGACATCGGTCCCGAGGCGTCCCTGCCCGTGATGGAGGGCAAGGCGATCCTGTTCAAGCAGTTCGGCGGCGTGGACGCGGTTCCGATCGCCCTCGCCTGCACGGACGTGGACGAGATCATCGAGACCGTGGTGCGCCTCGCGCCGTCGTTCGGCGGGGTGAACCTGGAGGACATCTCGGCGCCCCGGTGCTTCGAGATCGAGCGCCGGCTCCAGGAGCGCCTGGACATCCCGGTCTTCCACGACGACCAGCACGGCACCGCCGTCGTGACGCTGGCGGCGCTGCGCAACGCGGCGCGGCTGAGCGGACGGGCCGTCGGGGACCTGCGCGCCGTCATCTCGGGCGCCGGCGCGGCCGGTGTCGCCATCGCGAAGATGCTCGTCGAAGCAGGCATCGGGGACGTCGCGGTCGCGGACCGCAAGGGCGTCGTCTCCCGGGACCGTGACGACCTGACGCCGGTCAAGCGGGAGTTGGCCGAGTTCACGAACAAGGCCGGGATCTCCGGAACGCTGGAGACCGCGCTGGACGGCGCCGACGTCTTCATCGGCGTCTCCGGCGGTACGGTCCCGGAGGAGGCCGTGGCCTCGATGGCGAAGGGTGCCTTCGTCTTCGCCATGGCGAACCCGAACCCCGAGGTGCACCCCGAGGTGGCGCACAAGTACGCCGCGGTCGTCGCGACCGGGCGCTCGGACTTCCCGAACCAGATCAACAACGTGCTGGCGTTCCCGGGCATCTTCGCGGGCGCGCTCCAGGTGCGGGCCTCCCGGATCACCGAGGGCATGAAGATCGCTGCGGCCGAGGCGCTGGCGGCGGTCGTCGGCGACGACCTCGCCCCCGACTACGTCATCCCCTCGCCGTTCGACGAGCGGGTCGCCCCCGCGGTGACCGCCGCGGTCGCGGCCGCGGCGCGGGCGGAGGGCGTGGCTCGCCGCTGAGCGTGTCGGCGCTGACGGAGACGTTCGTACGGGAGCGGCCGCT
>NZ_JBEOWS010000432.1:0-7112 GCF_040296125.1 Streptomyces sp. NPDC002265
AGGGCGGCAGCGGCCGCCTGGTAGGCGGCCGGGTCGGTGAAGCGGAGCCGGATGTGCCCGCCGGGGATGAGCCGCTTCAGCTCGTCGGCGCTTCCCTCGGCGGCGATCCTGCCGTTGCTCAGGACGGCGATGCGGTCGGCGAGTTCGTCGGCCTCCTCCAGGTACTGGGTGGTGAGGAGGACGGTGATGCCGCCGCTGACCAGCTCGCGGATGATCTGCCACATGTTGTGGCGGGCCCGCGGGTCCAGGCCGGTGGTCGGCTCGTCGAGGAAGATGATCCGCGGGCTGCCGACCAGGGTCATGGCGATGTCGAGGCGGCGCTTCATGCCGCCGGAGTAGGTGGAGGCCGGCTTCTTGGCCGCCTCCACCAGGTCGAAGCGTTCGAGGAGTTCGGCCGTGACGCGCTGTCCCTCGCGCCGGGACAGGTGGTGCAGGTCGGCCATGAGGAGCATGTTCTCCTCGCCGGTGATCAGTCCGTCTACGGCGGAGAACTGTCCGGTGACGCCGATCGCGGCACGTACGGCCTGCGGATCGGTGGCCGGGTCGTGGCCGCCGACCCTGATCTCCCCGGAGCCGGGGCCGGGGGAGATCAGGGTGGAGAGGATGTTGACGGTGGTGGTCTTGCCTGCGCCGTTCGGGCCGAGCAGGGAGAAGACCGTTCCTTCGGGGACGTTCAGATCGATGCCGTCGAGGACGGTCTTGTCTCCGTAAGCCTTGCGCAGCCCGTGTGCCGCGATGGCCAAGCCGGTCATGAGTGGATGCTCCTTCTGGGGCTGCGAGTCGACGGTCAAGGGTCAGAGGCTGCGGGCGGTGATGTCGCCCTGGGAGGTGGTCGCGTGGATGTGGAGCTCGGTGGCGCCGTCGTTCTTGAGGTCGTTGCTGACGCGGCCGTGCGAGGTGCCGGCGTCCAGGGCGGCCGAGACCCCCGAGGCGGCGCCGACCGAGATGTCGCCCTGCTGGGTGCGGAGTTCGACCTTGCCGCGGACGGCCTCGGTGATCCGGATGTCGCCCCGCATGGTGCTGACCCGGGCGGGGCCGCTCAGCCGGCCGACCTCGACGTCGCCGTCGGTCGCGGTGAGGTCGAGGCTCGCGGCCTCGTCGATCTTGATCTGCTGGTAGGCGCCCTCGAAGACGACGTCACCGACGCGTCCCACCACCCGGAACTCGGTGGCGGCCGCCTTGGCCTCGACGCGGGAGCCGGCGGGCAGCTGGACGGTCGCCGCGACGGCACCGGAGGAGCCGAGCAACGAGTTCCCTGCCGGAACCTCGATCCGCAGGACCCCGTCGGCGTGGACGACCGTGGTCTGCTCCGCCGCCTTCACGTCACGGTTCTTGGAGGGGTCCGCGGGCCGGATCTCGACCGCGGTGTCGGTCCGGTCGGCGGCGATGATCTGGATGCGGCCCGCGGGGATGTCGAACACGGCGGAGATCGGGGCGGGGGTGTCGAACTTCTGCATCGTTCTCTCCTTGCGAGTCGTTGTTTCTGACATTGGAAAAGCTACGTTGCATTCATAGGTCTGGCAACCATGACGTTGCATCAAATCGCTCTTATTGCTGGTGAGTGGCGGGAATTTGTTGCAACGACTCTGAACGTAATGCAACAGCGCCTCTTGGCAAGTGTTGCAATGGACTGAGCGTGAACGCTATGGTGGCGGCATCACGGGAACATGAAGGAGATGGCGATGCCGGGAGGCAGACTCACCCAGAAGGACCGTCAGCAGATCGCGCTGGGGCTGGCCGACAACCTTCCGTACGCGGAGATCGCCCGCCGTCTGGAGCGTCCGACCTCGACGATCACGCGTGAGGTGATGCGCAACGGCGGCCCCACCGGCTACCGCGCGGACCTGGCCCACCGCGCCACCGAACGACGGACCCAACGGCGCAGGCCCGCCACCGCCCAGGGGGTGAAGCCGGCAGCGCTGCCGCACGGACGCGACCCGGTGGCCGTGGCCGAGTACGAGGAGCAGTTCACCACCGTCATGATGCAGTCGGGCCTGACCAAGATGATGGCGCGCGTGATGGTCAGCCTCCTGATCTCCGACACCGGCAGCCTGACCGCGGCCGAACTGGTCCAGCGCCTCCGGGTCAGCCCGGCGTCCGTCTCCAAGTCGATCGCCTTCCTGGAGAGTCAGGCCCTCGTCCGCAGGGAGCGCGACGAACGCCGTCGCGAGCGCTACGTCGTCGACGAGGACCTCTGGTACCAGTCGATGATCGCCAGCGTCCGCTCCCTCACCCAGCAGGTAGAACTGGCGCGGCAGGGCGCGGGCGTGCTCGGCGCGGGCACCCCGGCCGCCGTCCGACTGGAGAACGTCGCCCGCTTCCTCGACTTCGTCGCCGAGAACCTCGCCCGCGCCGCGGAACAGGCCCGCGACATCCTCTCCACGAAGGCCGAGCCGGCCGTGGACGACACGGATGACACCGATTTCTGACGCGGCTCGGCGTCACATGCCCTGGCAGGCCCTGGCCTTGAACTCCGCTGTGGGCACGGTCATGGCGGATTCGTCGCCGCTGTCCGAGACGGCCTCGTAACGCACCCGTCCCGGGGCGAGGCGGTCCCGGTCGGCCAGGGTGAAGGAGACGCTGCTCGACGACGACGTGTTGTCCTCGGTCCATCCGTAGAGGGTGTACGTGGTCCCCGTGGTGAGCGGCGCGAGGGGCTTCGTCGCGGTCCAGCCCGCAGGGGGAGCGTCGAGGGCCCAGGTGGTCAGGCCGGCGGTGAGGCGCCTGCCGGCGGTCCATTCACCCACCGTCACCTGTCTGTCGGCGTCGGCGCCGTCCACGTACAGGGTCGCGCCGTCGAGCCGATGCCCGCAGACCATCATCACGCCGAGGAGACGGCCGTCGGCGGTGACGGAGACACCGGCGACGGCATCGATGGGGACCGTGCATCCCGATGTCGCAGCGAGGGCCGTGCCGACCGTGACGGAAGCGGCGAGACGCCGGAACGCCGGCCCTGACATCACCGACCACATGCTGAGCCCCCCGCCCGGGGGCGCGCAGGGCCCCTGTCCCTTGATGGTAGGGGGCGAGTGGTGTGGGTCCGGGGTCCTGCGCCCACCCGTTGCGCGCTCGTTGCCGCCCTGTGGCCGCCCGGCCGACCCGCCGCCCGGCCGCTGGGCCGGGTCGGCCCGGCAGGGCCCGCCCCGGGCAGGCTCCTTCTGCCGACCCGGGCCCCGCGCCGCCGCCGACTGCCCCCGCGCCCGTACCCGTACCCGCCACCGGCGCCCTGCCCCTGCTCCCGCCACCGGCGCCCTGCCCCTGCTCCCGCCATCGGCGCCCTGCCCCTGCTCCCGCCATCGGCGCCCTGCCCCTGCTCCCGCCACCGGCGCCCTGCCCCTGCTCCCGCCACCGGCGCAGTGCCCCCGTTCCCGCCGTGTTCCCGCGGGCAGTGCACGGCGCCGAGAGCGGTCCATCACTCCGTGCGCAACGCCGTGGCCGTACGGACCCTGGACGCCCAGCCCGCCGGAGCCGTCGCGCCCACCAGGGCGACGACCAGCCCGGCGAGGCCCAGCAGCACCAGTTGCGGGGTGTCGTACACGTCGAGGACCGACGGTGGCAGGCGGGTGCCCGCGGACTGTCCCATGACCGGCAGCACATAGCCGTGCAGCGCGAACCCGGCCGGGACGCCGATCAGCCCGCCGACCACACCGATCCCGGCCACCGAGGCGAGCACGAGACTCACGGTCTGCCGCGGGGACATGCCCAGCGCCTTGCACACCCCCAGGTCGTGGACGCGCTCGCGGGTGTCGAGGACGACGGAGTTGAGCACGCCGAGACCCGCCACGGAGACCAGCATCAAGGTGAGGAGCGCGGCCATGGCCTCCAGCAGGACGATCATGTTCTCGCCCTCCGGGGCGGATTCGGCGAAGGCGTCGCCACCCAGCGGCTTGACCACCCCGGCGAGCTTCTGCGCGTAATCGGCCGGAGAAACACCCGACTTGACCTCGATGTGGAAGGCCTCCGGCTTCGCCTTGGCGAAGCTGTCGAGATCCGCGTGGACGTTCATGCCGTCGTCCGAGGTGTCGAAGGCCTCGCCGACGATCCGCAGGCTCACGGTCTCCTTCCGGAACGTCACCCGCACGCTGTCGCCGATCTCGGTGCCGGTCCGCTCCAGGAAGGTGGTGGGCACCACGACCTGACCCCGCCCGTCGAGCCAGTGGCCCGCGATCATCTCGTAGGCACCGGAGCGGGAATCACCCTGGTAGAGGGTGGCCCGGACGGTGCCGGAGACCCCGGCAACCGTGGCGTCGCCCGCCGTCGTGCCGAAGTACGAGGCGGTGCCGGGCTGCTTCGCGATCGCGGCACGCACGGCGGCCGGATCGGCCGACGGCTGCTGCTCGTTCGACCCCGGGGCGGCGGGCGCGCGCTCGGCACCGGCCGCGGGCGCCTTCTGCACCCGGCCGGGGCCGGGGCCCGGACCGCCTGCCCCGGTGACGGCGGTGACATCGGCGCGGTCCTCGGGATCCTGCGCGCTCGCCACCGCGTTGAGGGACTGCGTCAGTCCCACCGCGAACGTCGCGGCCACGGTCCCGAAGGTCACCGCCAGCATCATGGCGATCGCCCGCACGGGATGCGCGAAGGGACTCGCGAGGCCGTACGTCACCGGGCGTGGCAGCGGGAGCCGTCCCGCGGCCCGATGCGCCCACTGTCCGCGCGTGGTGCGCGGCGCCCTGCCGACGGCGATGGCCTCGACCGTGGGCAGCCGCCCGGCCCGCAGCGCGGGTACCAGCGCCGCGACCGCGACCACGAGCAGCGCACCGGCCGGCACCACGACGTCCACCCACCAGGCCACCGACAGCGACACGGTGCCGTACACGGACTCGGTGTCGTTCAGCAGCGGCACGGCCAGCAGGTTGCCGAGGACGACACCCAGGGCGATACCGGCCGCGGCGGGGATCAACGCCTGGGCCACATAGGCCCGTACGACCTCGCGTGGGGTGAATCCGATGGCCTTGAGGATGCCGATCCGGCGCAGGCTGGTGCCCACGGCGCCGCTGATCACGCTGCCGACGATGATCACCGACATGACGATGCCGAGCACGCCGAACGCGAACAGGAACGGGATCGTCGCCGCCGCGCCCTGATTGGCGGAGTGTTTGGTGTCCAGCCACGACTGGGTGCCGACCAGCGCCCCGGAGGGCAAGGCGGCCGCGAGCCGCTTGCGGTCGGCGGTGATCTGCGCCTTCGTGGCCGCGGAGTCGAAGCGGTAGAGCATCTGGTTCGTGAGGACGCTCTCCCCGGTGGCGAGGGACCTGACCTGAGCGGGGGTCGCCCACATCTCGGCGCTCCCACTGGCCGACAGCGCGAAGCCCACGACGGTCAGCGTCTGCGCGTCCGCGGAGTCGGAACTCTTCAGCGTCTCACCGAGCGGCAGGAACTCGCCGGCGAACGAGGCGGACAGGACGACCTCACCGGACTTGCGTGCCCATCGGCCCGACTTCAGATCCAGTGCGTCCACGTCCTTGCCCGGCCCCGACCGTCCCACCAGCGTCAGCGCGGGCAGGTGTCCGCCGTCCGGCCCGACCGGATTGACCGTCGTGGACGGGAACGGTCCCGCGCTCGCCGTGACCCCCGCCAGCCGGCGGGTGCTCGCGAGCTGCGCCGCGCTCACCCGGTCCGGATCGAGCGACGCGGTCAGGTGGGCCCCGTGCTGGCGCGCGAAGGCATGGTCGAAGGGCGCGTTCGTGGCGACCAGCAAGGACCCGGCGACCACGGCCGAGGCGACCGCCATCATCGTGGCCACGGCGATCACCAGTGTCTGGACGCGGCGTCTGCCGACCCCGGAGCGTACGACCCGCCCGAGGGCACCGCTGCCGAACCGGATCATCGGACGGCCTCCGCGTGCGTGTCGACGGCGACATGACCGTCGACCAGATGGACCGTGCGGGTCGCACACGCCCGGGCCAGCTCCAGATCGTGCGTGACCAGGACGACGGTCTGCCCGCCGCGGTGCAGATCCACGAGCAGTTCCCGTACGTCCTGCCCCGACGCGGTGTCCAGCGCGCCGGTCGGCTCGTCGGCGAGCAGCAGGGCGGGCTTGTTCACCAAGGCCCTTGCCACGGCGACCCGTTGGCGTTCACCGCCGGACAGCCGCCCCGGATAGGCGCGGGCGTGCTTCTGGATTCCCAGCACCTCCATCAGCTCTCCGGCACGGGACGCCGCCGCCCGCCGGGCCGTCCCGGTCAGCTGGGCGGGAAGCTGGATGTTGTCGGCGACGGTGAGGTCGTCGAGCAGGTTGAAGAACTGGAAGACCATGCCGATCCGCTCGCGGCGGAACCGGGCCAGCGCGTGCTCGCCCATCCGGTCGATGCGCTGTCCGGCCACGGTCACGGTGCCCTCGCTGGGCCGGTCGAGACCGGCGATGAGATTGAGCAGCGTGGACTTGCCGCTGCCGGACGGCCCCGTCACGGCCAGGGCCTCGCCCTGGGCCACGCCGAGATCGACCGGTCCCAGCGACGGGGCGTCGGCGCCGCCGTACCGCTTGGCCACGCCCTCCAGTTCGATCACGTGAGTCATGGGTGTGTCCGTCCTTCGTGGTCGGGGAGCCGATGCCCTGTGCGGGCCCGGCGAACGTACGGGCGGGCGCCGTGGCGGCGCGTCGGCCGTGGCACCGACATAGGGCCCTCCCCGCGGAGGATCCGGCGGCGGGGTCATCCTCGAGGAGTACGCCCGGCGGACAGAAGCGCTGGTCACAGAGGCGGACGCCGGCCTTGGGCACGGGCCGCACAATGTACGGGTGATGGAGACGGAGGACCCGTACGAGCGGTCGGGCGGTGCGCCGCGGGCGGACAGCCGGCGGGCGCGGGTCGGCGACCTGCTGCGCCCCGGCACCTGGTGGGCGCATGTCCGCGACGCGATGGGGCCGGAGGGCGAGCCCGCCCCGCTGACCCGGCGGGCGGTGCGCCTGGACGTGGTGCTGGCACTCGTGCTGACCGTCGTCGCGCTGGTCGTGGCGACGCGCTATCCCGGCGACGGGCCGGTACGGATCAGCTCCAGGGCCGTCGTCGAGGGCCGGGCGGTGCTTCCGTCCCCACCGGCCGTGCCCGGGCCCGGCTACCGGCCCGAGGCCGGGTTCGCGTCGGAGCCGGCGGCGCCGCCCTGGGGTCTGGTCG
>NZ_JBEOWS010000433.1:0-7102 GCF_040296125.1 Streptomyces sp. NPDC002265
GAGCGAACTGACCTTCACCACCGAACTCATCGTCAGCGAACTGGTCACCAACGCCATCCGCTACGGCGCCCCGCCGATCCGGCTGCGGCTCATCCTGGACCGGATGCTGATCTGCGAGGTCAGCGACGCCGGCAGCACCGCACCGCACATCCGGCGGGCCGCCATCGTCGACGAAGGCGGGCGCGGGCTCTTCCTCGTCGCCGAATGCTCCCACCGCTGGGGAACCCGCTACGACGCCACCGGCAAAACCATCTGGGCAGAACAGCCGCTCCCCGACATCACCCCTCGCACCATGCAGCCGTGACCAGCCGCGCCCGAATCCGGAGCGAGCAGCCAGGTTCGCGACGGGCCGGAGACGACGAATCGGTCGTGCCGGAGGCGAACCCCAAACAGTTCTTCGCGAAGATGTCTTTGCGAAGAACTGTTTGCGGTCTAGAGTGCGCGATATGACTGACCCGAGCACGGGGCCGGACAGCCCGAAGACCGAAGCGGACTCGATCGTTCTGGATGCCAAGGGACTGCGTGCCCTGGCGCACCCTGTGCGCGTACAACTGGTCGGGCTGCTGCGGAAGTACGGCCCGTCGACCGCTACCCGCCTCGCGGAGCGGCTCGGTGTGAACTCCGGAACGGCCAGCTACCACCTGCGCCAGCTCGGCGCGGCCGGCTTCGTCGAGGAGGACACGGAGCGCGGCAACGCACGAGAGCGCTGGTGGCGCTCGTTGCACCAGATGACGGAGCTCAACGACCCCGAGTTGGCCGAGCGAGAGCCCGAGGCCGCGCTGGCCTACCTGCAGTCCGTCGCTGCCACTTACACCCTGCGCACACAGCGGGCAGTCAACGAACTGCAGACGATGCCCCGCGCGTGGCGGGACACCTTTGACATGAGCGACCGTGCCTTGCGGCTCACGCCTGAAGAAGCCACCGCTCTGCGCCAGGAGTTGCGGGCAGTCGTCGACCGCTACCGGAGAGACGTACCGGAGGAGGCGGCGAAAGCCCCGGCGAGAGCCGAGCGGGTCGCCGTCATCACACACCTCCTGCCGGAACTGGATGCGCCCGCCGCGTCGGCGCAGCCGTCCAGTCCTCGGAAAGCGACAGGAACGGAGACGTCGTGACGGAAGACGTTCCGGGCGGCGACATAGCCGGCAAGCGGTCCTTACGACCGCTGAGTGGGGTGTTGGCGGCTATGGCCGTGTCGCTGACCGGTACTCGGGTCTCTGCCATCGCACTGCCCTGGTTCGTGCTCGTCACAACGGGCAGCGCCACCCAGACCGGACTGGTCGCCTTCTGCGAGATGACTCCCTATGTGGCGGTCAAGGCGTTCACCGGTCCGTTGGTGGACCGGATCGGCCCGCGAGCCGTTTCCTGGACCACGGATCTGGCCAGCGCAACCGCTGCCGCTGCGGTTCCCCTGTTCCATGCCCTGGACCTGCTGTCCTTTCCGCTCCTGCTGGTCCTGGTCGCGCTGATCGGCTCGGTACGCGGCCCCGGCGACCTTGCCAAGGCAGTCATGGTCCCGGAAGCGGCCGAGCGCGGCAGGGTGCCGCTGGAACGGGCCACCGGTCTGTCCGGCGCGACCGAGCGGCTGGCCTCCACCATTGGCCCGGCGGCCGGCGGCTCCCTGGTGGCGCTGCTCGGCCCTATGACGGGGCTTGTCGTCAACGCGGTTTGCTTCGCTCTCGGATCAGTGCTCATCACGCTGGCGTTGCCCCGTGGGCGAGGGCATGCAGTCGCGGAAGCCCCCTCGCGGGGCGGGGAGACAGAACCGGGTTACTGGCGACGATTCGGCGAGGGCTTCACCTTCCTGCGCGGCGAACCGTTGCTGCTGACAGTCATCGTCATGGTCGGGATCACCAACCTGCTGGACGCGGGGTTCACCACGGTTCTCATGCCCGTCTGGGCCAAAGAATCCGGCAACGGGCCAGCTGCGATCGGCCTGTTGGGCAGCGTGCTGGGAGCCGCGGCGGTCGCGGGGAGTCTGATTGCTGCGATGGCTGCACACCGGCTGCGACGCCGGATGGTGTTCTTCACCGGGTTCCTGCTGGCCGGGGCGCCGAGATTCCTGATTCTCGCCTCCGATGCACCGATGGGAGCGGTACTGACCGTGTTCGCCGTCAGTGGATTCGGGGCGGGCTTCCTGAACCCGGTGCTGGGGGCCGTTCTCTTCGAGCGGGTGCCACGCCGGATGTTGGGCCGGGTCAGCGCACTGGGTGACTCGCTGGCCTGGGCCGGCATCCCTCTCGGTGGGCTGATCGCTGGAGCGGTGGTGACCTCCGTCGGACTTGCGCCCGTGCTACTCGCCGGCGGAGCTGCGTACTTCCTCACCACGAACCTGACCGGGCTGCGTCCGGAATGGCGCGAGATGGACCGCGCGGGTCGGCGAGATCCTCAGGAGCGGCAACCCGAGGAAGCCGTTCGGACAACCAGTGCGAATCGCTCAGCATGACGCCTGCGGGGGAGAGGGAACTTTCTGATTGCCTCCTCCCTCAAGCATCGGCATACCACGAGCCAGTTGAAGCCGTGAACCGGCAACAGCATGGACGCATCGCGCACATGGAGGAGAAGGCGTCCCTTCAGGCCAGTCGGCGTTGGCACGTCGAACGCTCCGGTCACTTCGGCAGATCGGCGGAGAGGAAGGGAGCAAGGAGCGCGAACAACGCGTCGGGGCGGTCCAGGGGGATGATGTGGCCGCAGTCCTGGAGACGGTGTCCGACCAGGTCATCGGCGATGGGACGGAGTTGGCGTTCGAGGCCGGTGCCGACGGGGTGGGAGCCGACGGCCATGGTCGGCATGGTCAGCCGAGCCGTCGCGACTGCGTCCCGGATCTGCTGCGCGCTGGTGGGCAGGGCCCGGTAGTAGGAGAACGCGCAGCGCAGGGCCTCACCCCTGGTGTACGCGTGGACGAAGGCCGCACGGATATCGTCGGGTACTCCTCGCCCGAGCGTCCCCGAGTCGAGGAACCAGTCGACGTACGGGGCCTCGTTGCCGGCCAGGACGGTCTCGGCGAGGCCGGGGACGGCGTGGAAGCCGAACCACCACGGGGCACCGCCCGCGACGACGTCCTCCGCTCCGGACAGGCCGCCGAGAAGTGCCTCCATCACGACCAGGCGCCGGACGAGGCCGGGTCGGCGGAGCGCGAGCAGGACGGCGGGGGCAGTGCCCGCGTCGATGCCGACCACCGCTGCCGAGGGCTCGCCGAGTGCGTCGAGCAGCCCTTCGGCGTCGGCGGCGAGTGTGCCTGCGTCGTAGCCCTCGACGGCGCGTGCACTGGCACCGAAGCCTCGAAGGTCCGGGGCGATGACCCGGTACTGCCCAGCCAGTCGGCCCATGATGTTGCTCCAGAGTTGCCAGGTGTGCGGGAAGCCGTGCAGCAGGAGAACCGCGGGTCCGTGCCCGGCGATTGCGACGTTGAGTTGGACGCCGTTCGTCGCGATGCGGCGTAGGTGGTGTGCGGTGGCGACGGGCATGACGGCTCCTCCCGGGGTGGTTACCATTGGTGACCACAGAACGATAAGTAACTGACCGACGGCTTTCTAGACGGCACTTCCAGGGAAGGTGGTGAGCCACAGGTGACCACCCGAGGAGCCCGGACCTCCGGTCACGGAGTACGCGGCGATCTGTTCGATCCCGATTGCCCGACGCGGCAGTTGCTGGACCGCATCGGTACGAAGTGGACGTCCATGGCCGTCAGGACGCTCGCCGATGCCGCACCGGACGAGGTGCGCTTCGCGGAGCTGAGACGCCGGATGCCTGGCGTGTCGCAGAAGATGCTGTCCGTGACGCTGCGAAGCCTGACCCGCGACGGACTGGTGGCGCGCCGGGTCGAACCCACCGTGCCGCCGCGGGTCTTCTACCGACTCACCGGACTCGGGCTGTCTCTGGAAGCCGCGCTTGCGGGGCTGCGGACCTGGGCGGAGGAGCACATGGCCGAGATCGACCGCGCCAACGAAGCCGCCGACCAGGAGGCCGGTGAGGGGTAGGCAGGCCGATTCCGCGCTCAGTTCGGGTGGCTGGGGCACCCGATGCAGTAGTTCGGGCCCGGGTCAGGAGGGCCGGTGCATCGCATCGTGCGGCGTGATCGGATACGGGATGACTTCGTTCCGGACTGGTAAGCCGGTACGTTTGCGCGGTATCGAGCCCGAGGACCGGACGGCGTTCGGTCGCCGGGCCCTCGGCATCGCGCCGAAAGTCACCCCGGTCGGGCACGTCAGAGGAGCTGGAGCACCTCGGCCAGCGCGCCGGGACGCTGGTCGACGGGCAAGGGATCGACCAGGTGGACCCTGCATCCCAGCGTGGCAGCGCCGACGTCCGCAACAGGCTCGTCACCCACCATGAGTGCTTCGCCGGGCGCCACCCCGAGCTGGTCGCACGCCATCTGGAAGATCCGGGGATCGGGCTTCTTCACCCCGCACTCGAAGGACAGGAAGTAGGCGTCCACGAGGTCATCGACTCCGTGGTCGCGGAAGACAGGGCGCATGTCCCAGCCGATGTTGCTGACGACAGCGATCGGGATGCCTCGCCCGCGCAGGGCGCGGAGGGTTTCCTCGGTGTCGGGATAAGGCAGCCATGCCCCGGAGACTTGGGAACGTTCGTACAGGGCCTCGGCCAGGTCGGCCGCAGGCGGCTTCGCTTCACGGGCAAGGGCTGTGAAGGCAGCCCGGTGTTGTTCGGCGGTCAGATCGCGCTCCCGCCACAGTGCCTCCAGATGGGGCGGCACCGTGCGCGGAGGAACCCCTCCGGGCTGAGCCCCGAACTCTTCCAGCCGGCTGACGCACGCGTCGAGTTCACCCTCGGGCACGTCCAGACCGGCCTGCTGTGCCACCGCTCGCAGCCACTGCGCGGCCGGTTCGATCCGGAAGAGGGTCCCGGAGAAGTCGAACATCACACCTTTGATCATGCAGCCGATCCTGGCGGCGTCGACGAGCCGGCCGCAAGCCCAGCGGAACCACCCGATCGAAGCGGGGGCCAAATCACCTTGGCGGTTTCGCGTGATCGTCGCAACGTTGCAGGCGCAGTGCGCCAGAGTCTTAGTGAACGCTTGGGCCGCGGTCTGCCAACTCGGCTTCTTGCGGAGGAGATTGTTGAGCCGCTGCTCGATGACACGAAGGTCGTCAGCAATGTGGAGAGACAGGTTCGCGCGCTTGGCCAGATACTGCCGCATCAAGCCGCTGGTGTTTTCGTTCGTCCCTCGTTGCCACGGGTTGGCGGGACGGGCGAGGAAGATCCTGCGCGACTGCCGCCTCAAACGCGACGGCGTCCACCACACCATGCTCGGCATCGCCCGCCTGTACAACCTCACGCTGGCCGGATGAGAAGCAACAAAGCTGCTCAACCGGCATGTCGTAGATCACTTACCGGACAACATTCACGCTCGAAGGCTTCTTGGACCTGACGGTGACCGACCTCGCCCTGCGACCAGATACGCACCCGACGACTCGGATTCTCGCGGTCCCAGTTTTCGCTTTCGAACACGGCGACGGACTCCGACAATCGCCACCGCGAGGTCTCCCAGGAGGCTTCCCGCACTTCGACGAGTCCATGGAGAAGCTCGGCGGCCGAGGCGGCGGCGGAACCGCAGGCCGGCCAGGGTCTCCAACCGGAGACGGCGTCGGTGAGGGCATGAGACTCGATCAGGTGAGTGATCGAGGGGGCGACGGGGAGGTACGGACTGCCGCCGTCCACGTCGGTGCCGACACTTCCATCTGTATGGATCAGATCCCGGCACGGCTTCGACACGTGCTCTCCGAGCCACTCGAAGTACCAGCCGCCTCGCGCGGGATCCTGCCAGGCCCATGTTCTCAGGCCGAAATGGTTGTATTCCCAGCTGTAGGCCGTCTCGTGCCGTTCCGCTCCCAGGGTCCAGCTGTGCCGCACTTGGTAGCGCAGGCCGCCGAACCTCTGCTCGAAACCCTCGCATCGGATGATGAGTTCCATCGGGGCCGGAATGAGACGGCCCGCGCGGTCGTGCACTCGCCACATTTCTATCGGGGCTTCGAACCTGACTGGGCTCTCGCGTTGTCCCGTGCGGCGGAGGAGATCCTGAGCACGCTCCGACAGATCGGAGGGACTGTCCAGGATGTGCATCCTGTGCTTCTTTTCCAGAGGCAGCAAATCTCAGCAAGATCGGTACCCTATCGCGGTGCTCACCGCGCGAGCCAGAGGGTCGCTCGTTCAACCCCGTCCACAACCGTCAGCGGCATGCTGCTGGCATCATGAGCTGTCCGTACCCCTCTCTGCGCCATCGCGGTCAGTGACCTCTCCCACGGCCCGGCCGCCATCCGTAGGAGACGGCATGGGCGAGGAAGGCGAGCACGTGAACGAGTTCGTGGACGACACTGTCGACCGCCGGCTTGACCAGCAGGCCGGCATGCGGGAGACGCTCCTGCTTGATCCCGTCCAGCAGGCACAGGTCGAATCGATGAGGCGGATGCTGACCGCCGCCGACCGCGCCATAGCCGATGAGGGCGTGACCGACGAAGTCCAACAGCGAGTCGTGAACCAGTTCGTTTGGGGCGAGCCCGAAGACCACGTCGACGCACGAAGCCAGATGATGGCGACTGTCGAGGCCATGGCCCTGTCAATCGCCGGACACCTCGACCGCGAGGGCCACGAGTGGGCGCCGTAAGCGGCACGCTCCTCGACCTTGCCCAGGACTACGAGTCCGAGGCAGTCGGCCTGCGGGTGTGGCAACGCGACCGGTGGGCGCTCCAGGGGACAGCGAAGCTGTTTCGGCGCATGGTCGGCAACCGCGAAGCCGTCGACCCCACCCGCATCACCATCACCTGGGCGACACTCATCGACATCCCCCAACGCTGGTGCCGGCAACACGGATACCAGGCCATCGCAGGACCCGACGGATACGTCATCCAACGCGGCAGCGAAACACCCATCGTGGCCGGGCCCGGCGACACGCTCCTCTGGGACGGGCGACAGCTCACCGTGCACCACGGCAACTGAGGCTGCTCCGGCAACACCACTCGCCGGACAATCAGCGCCCGCGAACTGAGCGTGCCCGGACCCACGCTGGCGACGAAAACCGACGACGCCCCGCTCGTCCTGGCCCCACAGGAAGAGCGGGGCCACAAGCCGGGTCAGGGGCAGGACT
>NZ_JBEOWS010000434.1:0-7093 GCF_040296125.1 Streptomyces sp. NPDC002265
TCCACACCACCCGCGCGCACCCGAACGCCTGGGCCAGCGCACGGCGCTGGGCGGCATCCGGGTAGGCCCGGTAGTTGTAGCGAAGCTGCATGAAAGCGACACTACTGCGATTGGCCTCATGGATGTACAGAACGACTATAGACGTGGCAGGCACGTTGTTTCGGCGATGCATGTGCACTTGGTCTTCGTGACGAAGTACCGGCGCGGGGTGTTCAACGACGAGATGCTGACACGCTGCGCAGAGACGTACCCAGTGCCCTGTCCATGCTGGAGCCGGCCCGGACCGAGGGGCCACTGCAGTTCGAGCAGGCGTCGTACTTCCTGTCGAAGATCGATCTCCGGCGGGGCAAGACGCCGACGATGGCACCCTGGCGCAAACGGCTGTTCATCGCCACCTCCTACATCACCGCGGACGCCGCCGAGTACTTCGGCCTCCCCCGTGACCGCACGGTCATCATGGGCTCGCAGATCGAGGTATAGACGCCGGTCGCCGCACAGCCGTCGTACGGCTGCCATGTGCTGAGCACCGCGCTCGTCACGTACTTCCCTGTCCGGTCGGTGCGGCTTCCCTCGCGTGTACGGCGACCGGCAGCGACACCACCATGGTGAGGCCGCCGCCCGGGGTGTCCTCGGGGCTGAGGGCGCCGTCCATCGCCTCGGTCAGCCCCCGTGCGAGGGCGAGTCCGAGGCCGAGTCCCGTGGTGTTGTCGGTGTCGCCGAGCCGCTGGAAGGGCTCGAAGAGCCGCTCCCGGCCGTCGACGGGCAGCCCGGGCCCACGGTCCACCACCCGCAGTTCCACCCGGCCCGCCAGCGCACTGGCGGTGACCAGCACTTTCCGGCCGTGTGGCGTGTGCCGGGCGGCGTTCCCCGCGAGATTGGCGATCACTCGCTCGAGCAGCGGCGGATCGGCCAGCACTGCCGGGATCGCCTCGAGGTCGGCCACCTCGACGTCCGGCACGTCCGCCAGCGCCATGGGCAGCACCTCCTCCAAGGTGGTGGCCCGCAGGCTGAGGGGCAGGACGCCGGCCTCCAGCCGGCTGAGGTCGAGGAGGTTCTCGACCAGGCGGTTGAGTTTGGCCATGGATTCGTCGGCGGTGGCGAGGAGCTCGTCGCGGTCCTCCTCGGAGAAGGCCACGTCCTGGCTGCGCAGGGATGTGACGGCCGCCCAGCCGGCGGCCAGCGGGGTGCGCAGGTCGTGACCGACCGCCCGCAGCAGGGCCGTGCGCAGCCGGTCGGCGGCCTTCACCGGCTCCACCTCGGCGGCCGCCTCGGCCAGCCGGGACCGCTCCACGGCGGAACCCACGTGCGCGGCGAACGCGGCCAGCACCCGCCGTTCGGACGAGGACAGCGTGCGACCGCGCAGCGCGAGCCAGGCGCCGGGCCCGGCCGGAACGACCGTCATGCCGGGCATGTCGGGCGGCTCGTCCACCAGGTCGGCCGACTCCATGCCGAAGGTTTCGCGGGTGCGCTCCAGCAGGGCCGGAATGGTCGCCTCGCCCCGCACGATGCTGCCCGCCAGGGACGACATGGTCTCCGCCTCGGCCGTCGTGCGGGCGGAGCGGCGCGAGAGCCGCAGTGACCGGTCTACCACCGCGGCCACGACGGCCGCCACCACCACGAACACCCCCAGAGCCACCAGGGCGTTCGGGTCGCTCAGCGTGAAGGCGCCGATGGGCGGGATGAACCAGTAGTTGAGCAGCAGGGACGCCGTCACGGAGGCGATGACCGCCGAGGCCACGCCGCCGATGCAGGCCACGCCCACCACCGCGAGCAGGAACAGCAGGGCTTCGCTGGTCAGGTTCAGCGTGCCCCGCATCTGGGCGAGAGCGAGGGTGAGCAGTACGGGCAGCACCAGTCCGGCAACGGGACCGGCGATGAGCCGGGCCGTGGACAGGGTGCGCCGCCGGGACGGGAGCAGGGTGCCGCGCCCGGACCGCTCATGGGTGACCCGGTGCACGTCGATGTCGCCGGACAGCTCGGTGACCGTCTCCCCGGTGCCGGGCGCGGTCAGAAACCGTGCCAGCCGCCCCCGTCTGCTGGTGCCGAGGACCAGTTGGGTGGCGTTCTCGGCGCGGGCGAAGTCCACCAGGGCGGTGGCGACGTCGTCGCCGACCACCGAGTGGTAGCTGCCGCCGAGGTCCTCCACGAGGCGTCGCTGCCGGGCCAGCGAGGCGTGCGAGACACCGGCCGCGAGGGCGTCGCTGCGGGCCACGTGCACGGCGAGCAGATCACCGCCTGCGGACCGGTCGGCGATCCGGGCGGCCCTCCGTACCAGCGTGTCGCCCTCCGGGCCACCGGTCAGGGCGACGACGACCCGCTCCCGGGTCTCCCACACCCGCCCGATGCCGTGCTGCGAGCGGTATTCCTGCAGGGCCTCGTCCACCCGATCGGCCGTCCACAGCAGCGCCAGCTGGCGCAAGGCCGTGAGGTTGCCGGGGCGGAAGTAGTTGGCGAGGGCGGCGTCGATCTTCTCCGGCGTGTAGATGTTGCCGTGCGCCATCCGCCGGCGCAGCCCTTCGGGCGGCATGTCCACCAGCTCGATCTGGGCGGCACGGCGGACGATCTCGTCGGGCACGGTCTCGTGCTGCGGCACCCCGGTGATCTTCTCGACCACGTCGTTGAGGGACTCCAGGTGCTGGATGTTCAGCGCGGTGATCACGTCGATACCGGCGCCGAGCAGGGTCTCGATGTCCTGCCAGCGTTTGGGGTTGCGGCCCTCCCCGGGGACGTTGCTGTGCGCGAACTCGTCCACGATCGCCACCTGGGGACGCCGGTCGAGGACCGCGCCCAGGTCCATCTCCTCGAACGCACCGCCGCGGTACGAGCAGGACAGACGGCCGACGGCTTCCAGACCGTCGAGCATCGCCTCCGTGTGCCGGCGGCCGTGGCACTCCGCGAACCCGACCACCACGTCCGCCCCTCGTGCGGCACGGCGCCGCCCCTCGTCGAGCATCCGGTAGGTCTTGCCGACCCCCGGGGCCGCACCCAGGTAGACCTTCAGCCGTCCAGGCCGTACGTCACTCATCGCCGTCGACGCTCTCCGCTCACTGATCCGACTCCCTGCGTGGCGAGGGGTTCCTGCTCTCAAGGAAGCCGCATCGCGGAACGATCGGCATGGCTGTTAGCGACTCCTTGGCGGCGCCTGCGAAGACATTGACAGTGCCTTGATGGGGCCCTGGCCCGGTAGGGTGACGGCAGGTGTGCCGGGAAGTCTGGTCGGCCGGGGGCCGGAGCGGCTTCCGCAATCCCCTTCACCCATTCCCGGGGGACGGCATGCGCAGCGTCGGTACGGTTCTCGCCCTTGTGGTTCTCGCCACGGTGGTCGCCACCTTCGCGCGCCGTTGGCGCATACCCGCCCCTTCACTGCTGGTGGTCGCCGGTCTGGCGGTGGCACTGCTGCCGGGTTCGCCGCCGATCCGGATCAGCCCCGAGATCATCGGCCTGGTCGTGCTTCCGCCCCTGCTCTACGCGAGCGCCGAGGACATGCCCTGGCGGGAGCTGCGCGCGGTGTGGAAACCGGTCGGCGTGCTCGCGATAGGGCTGGTGCTCGCCTCCGCGGCGGCCGTCGCCGCGGTCGCCGCCTGGCTCACGCCGCTGTCCTGGCAGATGGCCTGTGTGCTGGGCGCGGTGCTGGCCAGCACCGACCCGGTCGCGGTGACCGCGCTCGGCCGCAGGCTCGCCCTGCCACCCAGGGTGCAGGTCCTGGTGCAGGCGGAGAGCCTGTTCAACGACGCCACCTCCCTGGTGCTGGTCCGCGTGGCGGCGGGCATCGCCATCGCCTCGGCGTCCGCCGACTGGGGCGCAGCGGGCGGCAAGTTCGTGCTGCTCGCGGGCGGCGGCACAGTGATCGGGGCTGCGGTGGCCGCGGTGATCACCCTGATCCGGCGCCGCACCGAGGACCCGGTGCTGGAGACGGTGATCGCCCTGGTCACCCCCTACGCCGCCTACCTGCTCGCGGAGGTCGCGCACACCTCCGGGGTGACCTCCTGCGTGGTCGCCGGGGTGGTGCTCGGCGGCAGGGGTGACCGGCTCACCAACGCCCGCATCCGACTCCAGCTGCACGCCGTGTACGGCACGGTCGTCTTCCTGCTGGAGAGTGTGGTCTTCAGCCTGATCGGGCTGGCTCTCCCGGGGGAGGTGCGGGCGCTGGCCGACGGCGACTCATCCTGGCCGCTGTACGCCCTCGCCGTCGCCGCCACGCTCGTCGCCGTACGGCTGCTGTGGCTGGCGCCGCTGTCGGCGGTCGTGCACCGCAAGGGTGGGATCGGCCGCCTGAACTGGCGTCTGCCCATGGTGCTGACCTGGGCGGGCACCCGTGGGGTGATGCCGCTGGCAGCCGCCCTGTCCATCCCCGAGGTCGCGAGGAACGGCACGCCGCTCACCGACCGGCCGCTGGTTCTGGTCCTGACCACCTCGGTCGTGGTCGTCACTCTCGTCGTCCAGGGTTTCACCCTGGCTCCGGTCGTGCGCGCCTCCGGCATCGCCCTGGAGCCGGCCCACACCGCGCGCGAGGAGGCCCAGGCCCGCTCCCGGCTCGCCCACGCCGGCCTGGCCCGCCTGGAGGAACTGGCGGAACTGGAGGTCGTGCCCGAGGTCGTGCTGGACCGGCTCCGCAGAGGGCTCAACGCCCGGCTCGACGACACCCGCGACCGTCTCGCGGCCGGCCACGGCACCGACGGTACGGCCGCCGAGTCCGCCGGCCTCGTCTACCGCCAGCTCCGCCGTGACCTGATCGCCGTGGAGACGCAGGAGCTCCAGCATCTCTACGACACACACCACATCAGTGACACCACCCGACGGCGCCTCCAGCGCTCCCTCGACCTGGAGGAAGCCCGGCTCGCCGACGTCTGACCGGCGCCGACGGCAGGTCAGCGGAACTCCGCCAGCCGCGGGCGCAGCCCCAACCCGCCCAGCAGCATCGCCGCGCACAACAGCCCGCCCACCCACGGAAGCACGTTGTGCACCGCCGAGCGTCCCTCGGCGACGGAGGAGGCGAAGTGGGCGCGGTTGATGCCCGCCAGCCGGTCCAGCGCGGCCGTCCACGCCTCGAAGTGTGCGTTGGAGGTACCTGGCTGCCAGTCCATGCAGAACTCGACCGCCTGGCGTTCCTCGCCGGCCGCGAGCAGCGCTCGGATCCTCCGGTCGTCCCGCTCGTAGACGGCGTACGTCTCCACGGTCCGCTCCGCCGCGGCCCGCTCACCGGGAAAGGTGATGTTGTCCAGCTCGCGGCGGAACTCGCCGGTGAAGCGCAGATCGTGGTGGTCGCTCCGGTACGCCTGCCAAGTGGTGGCCAGTTCCGCGTCGTACGTCGACAGACTCGCGCCTCTCACGCCGTACAGCGCCTGCGACTTGGCGAGGAAGGAGTCCGCGTACTGCTCGCGGCGCTCCGGGTCGAGCAGGTATCGGCTCTCGTCGGCGTTGGCGTCGGAGGCGACGGCGCGGGCGCGCGCCAGTGCGACGACGGAATCGAAGGCGTCGTGCCGGGCCACCCGCAGACGGTCGGCGGACCCGGAGAGCAACTGCGCGCCGAGGATCACCGCCAGCAGCGTGCACACCGTGGCGGCCAGCAGGCCCGGGTTGAGGATGCGCCGGAAGGTGCGGGCCAGGTACCACTGCAGGACGCCGAGCACGGCCAGCAGGAGTAGACCGACGGCGAGGGCGGCGATCAGCTGCGAGGAGAGGGCTGAGCGGGCCGAGGCGTACTCGGTGTCGAAGTGCGAGTTGTTCGAGGCCACCAAGGTGCGGGCCGCAGGCAGCAGTCGGGTGCGCAACAGGTCCGTCGCCCGGCGGTAGTCGGCGAGGGCGGCCGGTTTCCCGCCGCGTCGGCCGTCGTTCTCCAGAGCCCGGCCGATGAGTTCCTGGTACTCCGCGAAATCGTCGGTCAGCGACTCCACTGTCTTCTCGTCGGCCGTGCTGCCCTGCGCGGCGACGGCAAGGGTCCGCAGGTCATGGCCGATGTCGCGCCGGGCGTCACCGTAGAAAGCGACCCCCTTGAGGTACGGCGTCTGCAGGCGCCCCTCTCCCGCGTCACCGCTCGACAGCAGGATGTTGGCGGCCTGGGCGTCCATGTCGTTCAGCGCCAGGTCGAGGCCGGCGGCGCTGGTGGTGCGAGGGGCGTCGCGATCGGCCACGCTGTTCCAGGTGCCGTTCACGGCCAGCCCGGCCACGAGCACCAGCGCGGCGAGGACGGCGGCGAGCAGGACCGAGGCAGCGCGCAGAAGACGCAGCCGCGCGGGCACGGATGCCCAGTAGCGGCGGCGCAGAGCGGCCCGCGCCGCCTCGACCCGTCGCCCCGGCCGCAGCCCCGGACCCGGTCCGGCCGTCCGCGAATGCCCTCGTCCCCGCGGTCCGGGGCTGCCCCCGGGGCGGGCGACCACGTCACTCCGTGGCGGCGCTGCTTCCCTGGTCCGAGGACCCTGCGCTGATCCGGCCGTGAGAGTCACGGTCCCTCCAACGTCACCACCACGGACGGTCGCCCGTCCCCCGTTGGTGATCAGTCTGCGACCGGACTCGGGCGACGGCGGCGGACCTTGACGGTCCCCTGATGGTTCCTCAGCCTTGTTTGACGACGTCTTGACGGCGTCGGGCGCCCGAGCCGTCCGCGTGTCGGCCGTTCTCCTCCGCACGGGGAAGCGGCCGCGGAACGCGGAGGCCCTCGATGTCGTACGGATGCAGGCGGGCGGCGACGATCCCGGCGAACGATCTGTCGATCTCGGTGCGCGACCCGGCCGCCGGCTGCCCCGCGCCCGGCTGGCCGGCCGACTGCGTCGTCAAGGTCCCGTATCCGTCCGTCAGAGCCCCGTCAGAAACGGCGACTTCGGCTTGCCCGGCAGCTGCGTGACGGCTTCCATGGACGACGTGAACAGCGCCTGGCTCCTGCTCGACCGGCCGCCGAGTCCCGCTCGGCCGTCCCGTCGCGCACCGCGCTGACCGGAAGCGAACGCGACCCGCAGGCATCACGTCCCGTCGATGTCATCCCCTGCGGACGCCGGCGTCCCCCGACGCCGCCTTCCGGACCCGAGGGGCGCCGTGATCAGTTGCGGCGCGGCTCCTTCTTCGTGCTACCCGCATGTCCAGCTCCCCTCGGAGGGGC
>NZ_JBEOWS010000435.1:0-7092 GCF_040296125.1 Streptomyces sp. NPDC002265
TGGGAGATCACGAACTTCTACAAGGGTTCGGCGTTCTCCGAGTCAGCGGGTTCAGGGCTGCTTTGCTGCTTCGTGCAGTCGATTATGCGCGGCCCTCAGTGCCCCCTCATCGCCTACGGCAATTGAGTCACAGAAGGGCGGATGCCCCGTCCCAAGGTTCGAGGACGGGGCATCCGATCTGCTTGAGGGCCACCACCGGTGAGGTTAATCGCTGCCGTCGTGAATGACAGTCGGCTGGACGCCAAGGATGAGGTTGTTCATGGCTTCTGGCATGCGGCCGAAGGACGCAACCCAGGTTTCGACGAGATACAATTCGCTATTTTCGTCGATCCCAAGGAAGAAACGGCCCTCGTCCAGTACTCCTACTGGAAAGATCGACCGCTCAATTTCCTCGCTCCACTCAGAGAATCGGTCCTCTTCGCCTAGGCACAGCAGAGGGTCGAGTTCGAACGGTTCGCGCGCGCAACTTACTCCGGAACCGGAGATGCTCACCGCGAGGCCTCCGAACTCGCTCAGGAATGCGATGACTGCCGAATGTCTCCGAAGACGGCCGTCCGCCTCCAGGGCCGACAACCATGACTCTGGGTCGACCTGTCGTTTCGGTGTCCAGCCAGCGGCCCTGAGGTCTTGTTCTACTTGTTCAGGGAACATTCCCAATTGAGCTACCTCACTGTCACGAAATCAATTTCGAAGGCGTCTTCGAGCGCTACACAACTATCGCATGGCCCGACAGGCTGTCCGTGCCCTGCGTGGGTTGTGGAGCTGCGTACGGTAACAGCTGCCGCTTGGGACCCTGTCGGGTTGTGCCCCGCCGTCAGCGCCTCGGAAATGCACTGGGGCAGGCCACACTTTCCATGCGCGCGCCCGCGGTCCGCTACCGGGACCGCGTCCAAGATTTCCTCAACCAACGGATGCAACGTGGGAGCTACTCCCTTGACGCTTGACGCTGAGTAGATCTGCCCGTCTGCCAGCTGTAGTGCTTCTGCGACTGCCGGGCGGGCCCTGCTTGGCACGGTGGCAGACGCTTTGTCCGCTTGAAGGCGGGCAGCAGCGATCGTCGTGGCACTGCTGAGCGTTACTCCGCTGCCTGCGGCAGGGCCTGAGAAGCCGTATCTCAACCGAACGTGATCCGTTGATGTTCGCAGGTCAGGCATGATGTGGATCGGAATGAGAGAGGTGTCTGGCGTCTTGTTTCCGCTCCGTGTGCGAGGGGTGCGCGATGGCGTCGGTGCTGGGAATTCTGGAAGAGCGGGAGACAGCAGCCCGTGTGCGGGTGGAAGGGCTGCGGGAGGAAGTCGCCCGGTTGGCTGAGGTGTTGGAGGCCGCGGAGATCGAGCTGGACCGGCGGGTGATCGCGCGGGAAGAGCTGGTCGAGGCCCTGGCGGCCTCGGCTGCCGAGACCACCGCCGTGACCGGGACCGAGGCTGAGGAGGAAGCGGTGCTGTCGCTCGCGCCGGCGCCTGGCTCGACGGTGCCGCCCTGGCGAGAAGGGCTGCCAGTGACGGTTCTGGCACTGGATTATCGGCGGATTCTGGGCGTGCTGGAACAGCAGTGGTCCACGGGTCACGGACCGCTTCGGGCCAAGGAGATCGCGGTGGAACTGGGCCTTGAGGCGACACCGGCGAAGGTCGAGGGGGTGCGGTCGAAAGCCCGACGTCTGGCGGAGCGCGGCTGGCTCCTCCTGGAGGCATCGGGGGCATTCAGTGCCGGCCGGCGGCCCGTGGCCGCGCCAGACGCCGGCTCATCCGCGTGACCATCGACCACCGGATCATTGCCTCGCTGGTGGCGGGCAGGGTCTCGTAGTCCCGGGCCAGACGGCGGGAGTTCATCAGCCACGCGAACGTGCGCTCCGCCACCCAGCGTCTGGGCAGCACCACGAACCCCGTCATGCCGTCGGTGCGCTCGACGATCTCCAAGGTCAGCGCGAGTTTGTCCCGGCACCAGCCGACGAGGCCACCGGTGTAGCCTCCGTCGGCCCAGACCAGGGTGATGTCGCGGTGCAGGGCACGCAACCGGGCCAGCAGGCCCGCCGCACCGTCGCGGTCGCCGATGTTCGCGGCGGTGACCGTGACGACCAGGAGCAGACCGAGGGTGTCGGTCACGATGTGCCGTTTGCGGCCCGGCACCTTCTTCCCGCCGTCGTAGCCGCGTGAAGCGGCCGGCACCGTCGCGGCGGCCCGCACCGACTGCGCATCGATGACCCCCGCCGTGGGCTCGGCCTCGCGGTCCTCACGCTCCCGGACCTTCCCGCGCAGTCGGTCGTGGAACTCGGTGATCAGCCCATGCTCGCGCCAGCGGCGGAAGAAGGCATAGACCCGGCCCCAGTCAGGGAAGTCCGCGGGCATCGCCCGCCACGAGATCCTGAACCGCTCCGGGTCTGATGGAGGTGGTGATGTGCCCCGGGTCTGGTGGAGACGGGTTGTTGGACAAGTGACGATCCAGCAGCCTCCGGAGGCCGCCCTGGAGCCGTTCATCCCGCAGATTCGATGCCTACCTCCTCGCTGCCGCGCGTCCGACCGCTTACTTCCTGCGCTCCCAGCCGGCCACAATGTGGCTGCAGGTGTTGACCGATCAGGCCCTACACCTGCTGGAGGCTGATCCGGCCGGACAGTGGGCACTGGCCGGCTGGCCGCGTTCCTCACCCATGTTGTCGCGGCCGACCCGGCGGCAGTGCGGCCTGGATGGCCAGCCACGCCGAGGCCATCGCCGCGAGGGCAGGCATCCGGCCGTTGCCGTACTGCTCCTGGCCGCCCGCCCGGATGTGTAGTCCCCTCCGCCCAGTCCGCGCCGTACTGCGGTCCGCGGCCCGCGTGGAGCACGGGCTCCCGAGGGGTGCTGCGCCCTGGACGGTGCGTATGGCGGCCGGATGGGCCCGCTCGGTGCCCCGGCCGGACCGCGGCGGCGACGGGATTGCCGACTTCGAGCAGCGCGAAGCCCCGCTCGTGCGCTGCGCCCGTGGCGGACGAGCGGGGCCTGGTGGAGGGTTACCAGCCGATGGTCTGGCCGTCCGGTGTGACGGTGACCGTGAATTTCTCCAGCGCCGGTGCTCCGGCTGTGTGCCAGCGCCCAACCTGCTCCTCGACCGTGTTCCAGAGGGCTTCGGGACCGTTCTGCCTCACGATCCACCGGCCGGCATCTTCGTAGAGCGCGGCCCAGGAGCCGGATTCGACGTCGATCAGTACGTCTTCGGTGCGCCCGCCCCGTTCGATGGTGAGGCGCTGTGCATTGGGTGCGGCGAGCTGTACGACGAATCGGGTCGTCCAGTCGGCCAGTAGGTCGCTGCCGAAGACGGCTTGGCGTTCCTTGCCGTCGTCCAGGTCGGGAAGGAGGCCGAGGTGCGGGGGCAGGTGGGGGCGGGCGAGCATGAAGCTGACCTGTCCGCCCAGCAGCGGCCCGGATGCGGTGCCGTCGTCGTGGACGGTCAGGCGTACGAGCTCCGAGGAGTTGAGCCAGCCGCCGATGGTGGCCAGGATCAGACCGCCCGGCCGCATCTGCTCGATCCACGCGGCGGGCACGGTTCGGACGCCGCACGTGGCGATGATTCTGTCGTACGGAGCCGATACGGCATGGCCGAGCAAGCCGTCCCCAGTGATGGATGTGGGGTACATGTCCTGCCGGGCGAGGGCGGCCCGTGCGCGCGAGGCGACCGCCTCGTCGTACTCGATGGACGTGACGAGCTCCTCGCCCAGCCGGGCGCACAGCAGTGCGGTGGAGTAGCCGGTCCCGGTCCCGATCTCCAGCACCTTCGACCCTGGCTCGACCTGGAGTTCCTCCAGCATGCGCAGGACGAGGGACGGCAGGGTGCTGGAGCTGGTGGGCTCCCGCATGATCTGGCCGCGGATGTCGGCGGGCAGGACGGTGCCCGCGATCTGGGTGATCAGCGACTCGTCCCGGTAGCAGCCTTCGAGCCAGCCCGTATCGGTGTCCAGGACGGGGCTCCACGCGCCCGGTGACGTCCCCGCCACGTACCGGAAGAAGCCGCCGCGCAGGAACTCGTGCCGGGGCACGGTCCCGGCCGCGGACTTCCACGGCTTGGTGCGCAGGACGCACTGGGCGGTGAGCGTGTCGAGGAGCTGTTGGTGCAGGTGGGCCGGGTCGGTCACGTCGTACGCTCCAGAAGGTCTGCCAGGGCTACGCCCATCGGCAGCCTCGTTTCGGGTTCCAGGGAGGTCATCGCCCGGGAGCGGCTGATGCTGCAACTCGCCATGGCGGCGCGCTGCGTTACACCGGGCTGCTTTTCGGGCGGCGCACAGCCTCGCTCGTTTGCTGCGGGCGTGCGGTCGAGCGGGGCCGTTTGTGAGGGAGGCTAGAGAATTCCGGTGATCTGCTGGCCGGTGAGTGCCTGGGCGATCTGCCACCGCATGCCGCCCCGAGATCCCTTGATCAGGACTACGTCACCGGGTTGCAGCATGGAGTTCAGCATTGTCGTGGCGGTCTCGTTGTCGGCGACGATCGCGGCATCCACGCCGGCGTGGGCGGCACCGAGAGCGGTCTGCTTGGCCAGTTCCTGCCCGACCGCGATCACGAAGTCGATGTCGTGCTTGCCTGTCTCTTGGCCCAGTTCCCAGTGGGCCTTGGGCCCTTCTTCTCCGAGCTCCAGCATTTCGCCGAGAACGACGAACCGCCGGGTGCCGGGCTCCTTCACCGACATGGTCTCCTTTGTCTGCTCAGGCACCGAGGACCACGCCCCGCCCGGCGTAGAAGCGGGCGAAGCGCGCCCAGGGCACCGCTGCGAACTCCTGGGACTGGTCCGGCAGCCCGGACGGGTTGTGCAACATCACGCTCTCCTCGGTGGCGCCGACGGCGAGGACCAGGTGCCCGCCCTGGTGCGGCGGATCGATATCGGGTGTACGGACGCTCTTGTGCACGGACACCAGTGCCAGCTGCCCGCTGCCGACGATCTCGCGCAGGCGAGCGGCGGGCAGGTCGGGAACCGACCGGGCGGCCAGCCCCCACCGGGTGGCCACATGCACGGCGAACGGCTGATAGATCAGGCCCTTCACCCTGTCGCCTTCGCGGATGTAGGCCCCGGCCTCGCACAGCTCGCGCACGAGCGGCACGGACGGCGGAACCGGGTGCCGCCAGTAGTCCAGCGCCATGCGCAGGCACGCAACGCCGCACATGCGCGGGGCCCAGAATGCGTATTCCTGGGGGCTTTCGGCGCCGGACTTCTGCCACAGCGGGTCATCGGCAGCGTGGAGCCGGCCTGTGATGAACTCCGGGACCAGGTCCCGGGACTCCCACTGCGAGTAGTAAGGGACACGGTTTTGGGTCGGTCGGGCGCTCATGCGCCCCAGTCTTGCCTACGGCAGGTAGCCAGGCTTGGTGTACGCGGTCCTGACGATGTGCTGCATCAGAGTGCCGTACGGGATGCCGCCCGCCTTCGCCATGGTGGCCAGGTTGCCGCGCTCGGACAGGCCGGGCAGCGTGTTGCACTCCAGCACGGTGGTGCGGCCGTTGATGCCCGCTATGAAGTCGACCCGGAGCACGCCGTGTGCGCCGATCATCCTGAACACGCGCTTGGCGATGTACTGCATGGACTCCGTGGTCGTGGCCGGCAGGATGGACGGGCAGTGCTCGACGCGCAGGGCCGGGTCGTGCTTGGCCGCGTAGTCGTAGAACTCGCTCTTCGGCTCGACATCGTGAACGGGCAGGGTCACCAGCCGGCCGTCCACCTCGATCAGGCCCACGGTGGCGGGGATGCCCTGCACGTACTCCTCGATCATGTACTCGCCGTACTGCTCGTCATCTGTGGGCGTGATCATCGCTCGGAGAGCGGCCTCGTCCCGGGCGATGCCCGCGGCGAGACTTCCCCCGCCGGACGCCGGCTTGACGAACACCGGGTAGCCGAGCGTGTGGCGCACGGCGGACAGCGTCGACTCGACGGAGATGTCACGGTCGACGGGGACCCAGGCCGGGGTGTCTATCCGCGCCTGGGTGAACAGGTACTTGAGCGTGGGCTTGTGCATGCCCAGCGCGGACGCCAGCACCCCGGAGCCGGTGTAGGGCAGCCGGGCGACTTCCAGCGCCCCCTGTACCTTGCCGTCCTCCCCGTAGAGCCCGTGCAGGCCGAGCAGAGCCACGTCGATACGCCCCGGCAGCGCGGTCAGCGGCGTGTCCCCGAGGTCGATCAGCTCGGTGGTGATGCCTGCGGCAGCAAGCGCCTTGGACGCGTGCTCGCCCGAGGCGATCGAACCCTGCCGTTCGGGGGAGTTGCCCCCGCACAGGACACCGATCCGTAAGCCTGCGATGTCCGGCACCGTCGTAGTGGTCACGCGATTCTCCTTCGAACGTGAGATGGCTGCGGTTGCTGAACGGATGCCGCATCAGCGCGGCGTCCCTCTGCCGGCGTCCCGAGCGTCATCGGCGTATCTGCGCTCGGGACACCGGGGTCTTGATGCCGGTCTCGACGGGGTCGAGGACGGTGCACTGGGCGAGAGAGGCGACCAACTGGTTGCCGACCACCCATCTGATGGACCAGCTGCTGGTGAGGAACACGTCGGCTTTCCCTGCGTAGAGCCCGAAGGGGCCGTGGTGGTAGCGGTGTCCGTAGACGGCGTCCACGATGACCTCGGCGACCCGTACCGCCACCGCCCCCTTGCGTCGCAGGTGCGGACACAGGCGAGCAGCGAGTGGCGCGCACAGTCTGCATACCGGCGGATGTGTGGTCATTTCCCCGTCCGGCCACGTCGGGCCGCTGTCGCGTTCGTCTTCCAGCAGCCACAGCCAGCCCCGCTCGTCACGGTCCGCGGGGCCCCCGCACACCTGGCACAGGACCTTGCGCATGGCGTGCCGCTGTCGGGGGCCGTGCACCTCGCTCCACAGCGGCTCGCCCGCCCCGGGATGGCCTCCCCAGTATTGCCACAGCACATCGTCGTACCCGTCCCGGCTGCCTGCTGTCGGGCCGGGGAAGGCGATGCCGTGGAGCGTGGCCACAGGGGCCGGCTGTGTCACCTTCTCGCTGGTCCATGGGGTGATGTACGGGACGGGACGGCCCTTGTGCGTGAGGGGTGTGGTCATGACGCTCTCTGGGGTGCTGGGAGTGGAGGTGGAAGGCGCCGGCCGTGCGCGACGGGGGCGGTACACGCACGG
>NZ_JBEOWS010000436.1:0-7091 GCF_040296125.1 Streptomyces sp. NPDC002265
GGGGGGGCGCGCGGCCGGTGGCCCGCGGCGGCCCCGGGCGGGGCCCGGCCTAGGACGACCGGCCGTGCGCGGCCGGGCAAGGACCCCTGGTCGGACAGGGGGACATGGGGCTAGCGTCCGTGCATGGCAGCTGCTTCCGACCTCGCTTTCGATCCCTGGGACGCCGCGTTCGTCGCCGACCCGTACCCGGCCTACGCCGAGCTGCGCGCCCTCGGCCGTGTGATCCACTACGAGCCCACCGACCAGTGGCTGGTCCCGCACCACGCGGACGTCTCGGCGCTGCTGCGCGACCGCCGGCTGGGCCGCACCTACCAGCACCGGTTCACCCACGAGGAGTTCGGCCGGAGCGCGCCGGCGCCCGAGCACGAGCCGTTCCACACCCTCAACGACCACGGGATGCTCGACCTGGAGCCGCCGGACCACACCCGGATCCGGCGCCTGGTGTCGAAGGCGTTCACCCCGCGCACGGTTGAGCGGCTGAAGCCGTACGTGGAACGGCTGGCGGGCGAGCTGGTGTCCGCCCTGGTGGCAGCGGGCGGCGGCGATCTGCTGACGGACGTCGCCGAGCCGCTGCCGGTCGCGGTGATCGCGGAGATGCTGGGCATCCCCGAGTCGGACCGGGCCCAGCTGCGGCCCTGGTCGGCGGACATCTGCGGGATGTACGAGCTGAGCCCGTCGCAGGACACGGCGGCGAAGGCGGTGCGGGCGTCGGTCGAGTTCTCCGGCTTTCTGCGGGAGCTGATCGCGGCCCGGCGCAAGGACCCCGGCGACGACCTGATCTCCGGCCTGATCGCGGCGCACGACGAGGGCGACCGGCTGACCGAGCAGGAGATGATCTCGACGGCGGTCCTGCTGCTGAACGCGGGCCACGAGGCCACGGTGAACGCCACGGTCAACGGCTGGTGGGCGCTGTTCCGCAACCCCGGCGCGCTCGCCGCCCTGCGGGCCGACCACACCCTGATCCCGTCCGCCGTCGAGGAGCTGATGCGGTACGACACCCCGCTCCAGCTCTTCGAGCGCTGGGTCCTGGACGAGATCGAGATCGACGGGCAGGTGATCCCCCGGGGTGCGGAGATCGCCATGCTGTTCGGCTCCGCCAACCACGACCCGGCGGTCTTCGCCGACCCGGACCGGCTGGACCTGACCCGCGCGGACAACCCGCACATCTCCTTCAGCGCGGGCATCCACTACTGCATCGGCGCCCCGCTGGCCCGTATCGAGCTGGCGGCCTCCATGGCGGCCCTGCTGGAGAAGGCCCCGACGCTGAGCCTGGCGGCGGAGCCGAAGCGGAAGCCGAACTTCGTGATCCGCGGCCTCGACAGCCTGGACGTCACGATCTGACCGACCCGACCTGACCGGGCCGGGGCCCGGGCGCTCGCCGAAGTGCCGGAGCCCCGGGTCCCGGGTCCCGGGTCAGCTCGTCAGGTCGCGCCTGCGCAGTCCCGCCAGCCCGCCGGCCACCAGGGCCGCCGCCAGGCCGGTCAGGGTCAGCACCGGTCCCCAGGCCATCTCCCCGCCCGGCAGCTTCGGCAGGTGGCCGAAGGGCGAGAGGTCCAGCACGAATTGCGGGGCGTCGAGGGCCGGTCCCACCCAGCCGATCAGCAGCACCGCGCCGGCCACGCCCCAGGCGGCCGCCGCCGCGCGCGGTGCCAGCCCGTACAGCAGGACCGCGAGGCCGCCGACGACCCATACCGCGGGGAGCTGGACCAGGCAGGCGCCCAGGATCGGGCCGGCCTTCGCGCCGTAGCCGAGCGTGAAGCCCAGGCCCGCGAGGAGCATGATCAGGACGGATCCGCCGAAGGCGATCGACAGATGGCCGGCGGCCCAGCGCAGCCGGCCCACGACGTTCGCCAGCACCGGTTCCGCCCGCCCCGAGGTCTCCTCGCCGTGCAGCCGCAGGACGGAGGCGACCACGTACAGTGCCGCGACCAGGCCGAGCATGCCGATCATCGAGGCGAGGAAGGTGTCGGTGAGGGCGTTGTGGCCGCCCATCCGCTCGAAGATCTCGCGGGCCTTCTCGTTCCCGTCGACCAGGTCGGCCGCCCCGTCCGTCAGGCCGCCGTAGACGACACCGGCGAGGAAGAAGCCGATGCTCCAGCCGAGCACGCTGCCGCGTTGCAGCCGCCAGGCAAGCGCGCCCGCGCCGGTCAGCCGCCCGGCCGCCGGTCCCGGCCGGGTCGGCAGGAAGCTCATGCCGAGGTCCCGGCGTCCGGCCAGCAGATAGGCCGCCGCGCCCTGGAGCAGGATCGCCGCCGCGAACAGCGCCAGCACCCACCACCGCTCACCGGCGAAGGCGCGCAGGTTCTCCAGCCAGCCCAGCGGGGACAGCCAGGTCAGCACCGACGAGCCGCCCCCGTCGCCCGCGTTCGTCGCGGAGTCGCCCGCCGCGCGCAGCACGAAGGCGGCCCCGAGCACGCCCGCGGTCAGACCGCGGGCCAGGCGGGCGCTCTCCGTCAGCTGGGCGACGATCGCCGCCATGGTGGCGAAGACCATCCCGACGGCCCCCAGGCCGACCCCGAAGGCCAGCGCCCCCGCCACCCCCTGCCCGGCCAGCCCGGCCGTGACCAGCAGGGCGAGTACGGCGTTGGCGACCGCCGCGGCGAGCAGTGCCGACGTCAGCGAGGCCCGTCGGCCCACCATGCCCGAGGCGACCATCTCCTGACGGCCGCTCTCCTCCTCGTCCCGGGTGTGCCGTACGACGACGAGCAGGCTGGTCACGGCGGCCAGGGCGCCCGCGTAGACGCCCACGCGCCAGGCCGTCAGGGCGCCGACGGAGTCGTCGAAGACCGGTCCGACCAGGGCGCGCAGGGAGGAGTTGGCGGCCATCTGGTGCATGAGGTCGGCGCGCTGGGCCGCGGTGCCGTACAGACTCTCGAGCGTGTTCGGCATGGAGAGGACCATCAGCGTGTTGACCGCCACCCAGACCGGGATCAGCACCCGGTCGCGGCGCAGCGCGAAGCGCAGCAGGGTCGCGGTGCCCGCCAGTTGGCGACGGCCGCCGGGGCGGGCCGGACGGGCCGCGGGCCGGGGTGCCGCCGTGGGCGTGTCCGTGACCCCGCTCATCGGGCCGCCCCGCTCTGCTCGCTCGCCCCGCTGCGCTCGTTCGCCGAGCCGGAACCGTCCGGCTCACCCGGCGCGCCCGGCTCGTCCTGGTAGTGGCGCAGGAACAGCTCCTCCAGGGTCGGCGGGGTCGAGGTCAGGGAGCGCACTCCCGCCTCGCTCAACGACCGCAGGACCGCGTTCAGTTTGTCCGTGTCGACCTGGAGCCGGACGCGCCGGCCCTGGATGTCGAGGTCGTGGACACCGGGCAGCCCGGCCAGACCGTCCGGTTCTGCGGCGAGTTCGGCGCTGACGCTGGTGCGGGTCAGATGGCGCAGGTCGGCGAGCGAGCCGCTCTCGACGGTGCGGCCGCCCCGGATGATGCTCACCCGGTCGCAGAGCTGCTCGACCTCGCTGAGCAGATGCGAGGAGAGCAGGACCGTCCGCCCGCGGTCGCGCTCCTCCTCCACGCAGCGCCGGAAGACCTCTTCCATCAGCGGGTCGAGGCCCGAGGTCGGCTCGTCCAGGATCAGCAGGTCGACGTCCGAGGCGAAGGCGGCGATCAGGGCGACCTTCTGCCGGTTGCCCTTGGAGTACGTGCGCCCCTTCTTGGTGGGGTCGAACTCGAACCGCTCGACCAGTTCCGTCCGGCGCCGCGGGTCGAGGCCGCCGCGCAGCCTGCCGTAGAGGTCGATGACCTCCCCGCCGGAGAGGTTGCGCCACAGGGTCACGTCGCCGGGGACGTACGCGATCCGGCGGTGTGCCTCGACCGCGTCCGCCCAGGGGTCGCGGCCGAGGATCCGCGCGGTGCCCGAGTCGGCGCGCAGCAGGCCGAGCAGGACGCGGATGGTGGTGGACTTGCCGGATCCGTTGGGCCCGAGGAACCCGTGGACCTCGCCCGTCTCGACGTGGAGGTCGAGTCCGTCGAGGGCGTGGGTCTTCCCGAACGACTTGTGGAGGCCGGACACCTCGATCGCGGGGTTTGCCGTCGTCATGCTTCGGAACGTACGCTATTTTCAGAAATTTGTGAAGTTAAGGAAGCGTGTAAATGATCGAATAGGATGTGGGCATGACGGAACCAACCGGGGCCCAACGGGACATGGAAGCCGTGTCGAAGTTCGTCGAATCCTTCGCGGCACAACTCGTCGAGGCGGGGATGCAGCGCATGTCCGCCCGTGTCTTCGCCGCGCTCCTGTCGTCCGACGAGAGCGCGATGACCTCCAGCGAGCTGGGGGAACAGCTGCGGATCAGCCCCGCGGCGGTCTCCGGGGCGGTGCGCTACCTGGCGCAGCAGCACATGGTGTCCCGGGAGCGCGAGCCCGGCTCGCGGCGGGAGCGGTACCGGGTGCACAGCAACCAGTGGTACGAGGCGCTCACCAACCGCGAGACCGTCCTCAAGCGGTGGGAAGGGGCGTTGCGGGAGGGGGTCGCCAGCCTCGGGGAGGAGACCCCGGCCGGACGCCGGATGGCCGAGACCCTCGCCTTCTTCGAGTTCGTCGACGGCGAGATCGCGGCCATGATGGAACGGTGGCGGGTGCACCGCGAGCAGACCTTCGGGACCCCAGGGGCGTAGAGGCGCAGAGGCAGGGGAGGCAGAGGCGCAGGGCGCAGCGCCGTACGGCCGCCCTACCCGACCGGCAGCGTCAGCCCCAGCCCCTCCTCCCAGACCGTCCAGGTGCGCCGGCGGACCGGTCCCGCGACGTCCGCGTCCGCCCGGTAGCGGAAGTCCGCCCCGGACACGGTGACCAGCCGGCCCTTGGCCAGCAGCGGCGCCGCCTCCGCGCCCACCGAGGACGGGCGCACCTCCACCGCGGCCACTCCGGCACCGTCCGGTGTCACCGACACCGCCTCCACCGGCTGGTCCAGGTCGACCAGGGTCACCCCGTCGACCTCCACCCGCAGCCGGGACGGGCCCTGACGGGGCGTGGCGAGGGCGGACGGGGCCCGGTGCGGTCGGGGCGGCACCAGGGTCCGTACGAAGGACTGGCAGGTCCGCAGCCAGGGGTGCGCCGGGTCGGCCGAGGACCCCTCAGGGACCGGGAACACCGGGACCGGTGGGATCCGCAGCGCCCCCAGCACCACACCGTCGCTGTCGTCGACCAGCAGGTCCAGCCGGCGCGGGGCGCCGTCCAGCACCGCGCGCGCCGCCGCCACGGTCCCGGTGGGCACCCCCAGCGAACGGGCCACCGAGAGCGCGCTGCCCACCGGCACCATCGACAGCACGCATCCGGCCAGCTCCCGCTGCCGGTGCAAAAGGGACACCGCCCGTACGAGGGCCCCGTCGTCGCCGACGACGACCGGCCGACGGGACCCGCGACGGCTCAGCGCGCGGGCGAACTCCTCGGGCCCGTCCGGCAGACAGACCTTCGCCACCGCACCCGCACTGAGCACGTCTTTCGCGATCCGTACGGCCTCGCCGTCCGTCTGCCGGGCGACCGGGTCGATGACCACCAGCAACGGGTCGGAAGTCGCCACCTCGGTCCTGCCTCACTTCCTCGGGTAGCATCTTTGTGCAAGAGCCCCTTGCGCTATTGCGCCAGGGGCTTCGTCTATATCCGGGGCATCCGGGTCGACGGGTTCACGGCCGACGACGGCCGCAGGCGGCCGACGAAGGTCGCCGGTTGTACGAGGCACACAGGCGTGCCGCGTACGCCCCTGACCTTGGACATGCCCCGCCCGGAAGGGGTGTACGCGCGTGCCCGCACTTGTGCTGCTCGGTGCTCAGTGGGGTGACGAAGGCAAGGGAAAGGCGACGGACCTGCTGGGCGGATCCGTTGATTATGTGGTGCGCTACCAGGGCGGCAACAACGCCGGCCACACGGTGGTCGTGGGCGACCAGAAGTATGCCCTTCACCTCCTCCCTTCCGGAATCCTGTCCCCGGGGTGCATCCCGGTCATCGGCAACGGTGTCGTGGTCGACCCGTCCGTCCTGTTCTCCGAGCTGAACGGACTGAACGAGCGCGGCGTCGACACCTCCAAGCTGCTGATCAGCGGAAACGCTCACATCATCACGCCTTACAACGTCACCGTCGACAAGGTGACGGAACGCTTCCTCGGGAAGCGGAAGATCGGCACGACCGGGCGCGGCATCGGACCGACCTACGCGGACAAGATCAACCGTGTGGGCATCCGGGTGCAGGACCTGTACGACGAGTCGATCCTGACCCAGAAGGTCGAGGCGGCCCTGGACGTCAAGAACCAGGTCCTCACCAAGCTCTACAACCGCCGCGCGATCGCCGTCGACCAGGTGGTCGAGGAGCTGCTGGGCTACGCGGACAAGCTCCAGCCGTACGTCGCCGACACCGTCCTCGTGCTCAACCAGGCGCTCGAGGACGACAAGGTGGTCCTCTTCGAGGGTGGCCAGGGCACGCTGCTGGACATCGACCACGGCACCTACCCCTTCGTCACCTCGTCCAACCCGACCGCGGGCGGCGCCTGCACGGGCGCCGGCGTGGGCCCGACGAAGATCAGCCGGGTCATCGGCATCCTCAAGGCCTACACGACCCGGGTCGGCGCGGGCCCGTTCCCGACCGAGCTGTTCGACGCGGACGGCGAGGCGCTGCGCCGGATCGGCGGCGAGCGCGGTGTCACCACCGGCCGTGACCGTCGCTGCGGCTGGTTCGACGCGGTCATCGCCCGCTACGCGACCCGCGTGAACGGTCTGACCGACTTCTTCCTCACCAAGCTCGACGTCCTCACCGGCTGGGAGGAGATCCCGGTCTGCGTCGCGTACGAGATCGACGGCAAGCGCGTCGAGGAACTGCCCTACTCGCAGACCGACTTCCACCACGCCAAGCCGGTCTACGAGACGCTCCCCGGCTGGTCCGAGGACATCACCGGGGCGAAGTCCTTCTCCGACCTGCCCAAGAACGCCCAGGCGTACGTGAAGGCGCTGGAGGAGATGTCCGGCGCCCCGATCTCCGCGATCGGCGTGGGCCCGGGCCGGACCGAGACGATCGAGATCAACTCGTTCCTCTAGGACCGACGGACCGGCCGGCCGGACCGGCCCGGTCCGTGCCTGAAACCCGCTGAGGGGCGCCCTTCGGGGCGCC